>ONAX01000003.1 GCA_900315875.1 uncultured Eubacteriales bacterium
TACAGTTCTTATCGCAAATACTTCTGATATGCCTGTTGCAGCCCGTGAAGCTTCTGTTTATACCGGTATCACTATAGCTGAGTACTACCGTGATATGGGCTATTCCGTAGCTCTTATGGCTGACTCTACTTCACGCTGGGCAGAGGCTCTCCGTGAAATGTCAGGACGACTTGAAGAAATGCCTGGTGATGAAGGCTATCCGGCTTACCTCGGAAGCCGTCTTGCTCAGTTCTATGAACGTGCCGGACGAGTTATATCAACAGGTACTTCCGGCAGAGAAGGCGCTCTTTCTGTTATCGGTGCTGTATCGCCTCCTGGCGGTGATATCTCTGAGCCGGTATCTCAGGCTACACTTCGTATAGTAAAGGTGTTCTGGGGACTTGATTCAAACCTCGCCTATCAAAGACACTTCCCTGCTATCAACTGGCTTACAAGCTACAGCCTGTATACAGATCAGCTTGAAAAATGGTTCTCGGAGAACGCTTCTCCGGACTTCATGCAGCTTCGCTCCAGACTTATGGCCATGCTGCAGGATGAGGCTGAGCTGCAGGAAATCGTAAACCTCGTAGGTATGGATGCGCTTTCCGCTCAGGACAGACTGAAGCTCGAAACCGCCCGTGCTATCCGTGAGGACTATCTGCACCAGAATGCATTCGACGCAACCGACACATATACCTCGCTGAAAAAGCAGGTTCTTATGATGAGAGCTATTCTCATGTGCTTCGACAAATCAGTTGAAGCCCTGAAGGAAGGCGCAGACGTCGAGCTGTTGCTCAAAATTCAGGTTCGTGAGCGTATCGGACGTTTCAAGTATGAAGCTGAGGATAATATCGATAAGGAATTCGAGGCTATCGGCGCGATCCTCGATAAGGAGATAAAGGACGTTCTTGAAAGGAGTGAGGACTGATGGCTAAGGAATACCGTACAATACGAGAGGTCGCAGGTCCTCTTATGATGGTAACAAACGTAGAGGGCGTTACCTATAACGAGCTTGGCGAGATTGAGCTGCCAAACGGCGAGCTCCGCCGCTGCCAGGTTCTCGAAGTAGACGGCACCAATGCTCTTGTACAGCTCTTTGATTCTGCCGCAGGTATCAACCTTGCACAGTCAAAGGTTCGCTTCCTCGGAAAGTCAATGGAACTTCCCGTGTCGGGCGATATGCTCTCCCGTGTATTCGACGGTCTGGGCAATCCTATCGACGGCGGTCCGGCTATTATCCCGGATAAGCGCCTCGACATCAACGGAACACCTATGAACCCTGCAGCGCGTGACTACCCCCAGGAGTTCATCCAGACAGGCATTTCCGCAATTGATGGTCTTAACACACTCGTAAGAGGTCAGAAACTGCCGATATTCTCCGCTTCAGGTCTGCCGCACGCGCAGCTTGCAGCACAGATTGCAAGACAGGCAGCAGTCCGCGGCAAAAACGAGCAGTTCGCCGTTGTATTTGCCGCTATGGGTATCACATATGAGGAATCCGACTATTTCGTTCAGTCCTTCCGCGAAACAGGCGCTATCGACAGAACGGTAATGTTCGTAAACCTTGCAAATGACCCTGCTATCGAGCGTATCGCTACTCCGAGAATGGCGCTTACCGCTGCGGAGTATCTTGCATTCGATATGGGCATGCACGTTCTTGTTATTATGACGGATATCACAAACTATGCCGACGCTCTGCGTGAGGTTTCTGCCGCACGTAAGGAAGTACCCGGCAGACGCGGATATCCCGGATATATGTATACTAACCTTGCAACGCTCTATGAAAGAGCAGGCCGTCAGAAGGGCAGAGACGGTTCTATTACTCTTATCCCGATTCTCACCATGCCCGAGGACGACAAGACCCATCCTATCCCTGACCTTACCGGATATATCACAGAGGGTCAGATAATCCTCAGCCGTGAGCTGTACAGAAAAGGCATTACACCGCCTATCGACGTTCTGCCGTCACTGTCACGTCTTAAGGATAAGGGTATCGGTCCGGGCCGTACCCGTGAGGATCACGCTGCTACCATGAACCAGCTTTTCTCTGCATACGCAAGAGGAAAGGACGCAAGAGAGCTTATGATAGTGCTCGGCGAGGCAGCACTTACCGATATAGATAAGAAGTATGCTCACTTTGCCGAGGAATTTGAAAAAGAGTATGTTTCACAGGGCTACAGCGCCAACAGAACGATAGAGGAAACCCTCGATATCGGCTGGAAGCTGCTGCACATTCTGCCGCGCTCGGAGCTCAAGCGTATCAAGGACGATATGCTTGATAAGTATTACGGCAAATAAGGGCAGGTGAGCCGATGGATATTATGAATGTCAACCCCACCAGAATGCAGATGACAAAGCTTAAGCGTCAGCTGCAGACTGCAAAAAGGGGACACAAAATGCTCAAGGACAAGCGAGACGAGCTTATGCGTCGGTTTATCGAGCTTGTTCAGGAAAATAAAAAGCTCAGGGAAAAGGTCGAGGCCGAGCTTGAGCTGTGTAATGCCCATTTTGTCAATGCAAGCGCGGTAATGAACAAAAAAGCGCTTGATTCAGCTATGATGAGCTCAAAGCAGCAGACAGGTCTGGATATCACAACGAAAAACATTATGAGTGTTGACGTTCCTGTCTTTTCCACAGTAACCGGCAGCCCGGATAAGGGTGATATCTACCCCTACGGTTTTGCCTTTACATCATTTGAGCTTGACGACGCGGTACAGTCTCTTGAAGAGCTTCTTCCGGATATGATAAAGCTTGCAGAAATGGAAAAAAGCTGCGAGCTTATGTCCGCCGAAATAGAGCGCACAAGAAGAAGGGTTAATTCCCTTGAGCATGTTATGATACCGAGATACGAAGCGACTATAAAATATATTGCTATGAAGCTCGAGGAAAACGACCGTTCCAGCCGTACAAGGCTTATGAAGGTCAAGGACATGCTGCTTGAAAAGGCTCACCATTACTCAGAAAGAGAGTAATAATATAATGGAGAACAGGGAGGAAAACAATCGTGTCTAAAAAAAGCACGAAATCCGGAAAGAAAAAGAACAATAAACCGTACAGTGAAAAAAAGGTAATTGAAGAACAGCGCCGTCAGGCAAAGGAAAAGGCTGAGAAAAAAGAAAAGGCAACAAGAATAATCATTCCTGTTGTTGCACTTTTAATAATTGCAGCACTTGTTGCCGTAATCATATTTTTCAGCACACGTGAGCAGAAGAATAATTCAGACGAAAGCAGTCTGCAGTCAGAAACTGTATCTGAAACAACTGAATCTTCAAATACAGACGAATTCAGCACTACATCCGTTGAAACCGAGTTTTCACAGACAAGCATGCAGCTGCCTGACCTTAAGACAAGTCATATTGCCGAAATTGACGTAAAAGACTACGGCAAAATAAAGCTTGAGCTTTATTCGGATGCCGCACCGATAACCGTCGCAAACTTTGTAAAGCTTGCTAATGATGGTTTCTATAACGGGCTTACGTTCCACCGCATTATAAAAGACTTTATGATGCAGGGCGGTGATCCTCTCGGAAACGGCACAGGCGGCTCCGAGGAAACCATAAAGGGCGAATTTTCCTCAAACGGCTGGTCTAACCCGATTTCCCACGTAAGAGGCGTTATTTCGATGGCAAGAAACCGCGGCGATATGGACAGTGCATCCAGCCAGTTCTTCATCGTCCACAAGGATAGCACCGCCTCTCTTGACGGAAACTATGCCGCATTCGGCAGAGTAACAGAGGGCATGGAGGTTGTTGACAAGATCTGTGAGGATGCAAAGCCCACGGACAACAACGGTTCGATTGAAAAGGATGCTCAGCCGGTTATTACAAGCATTACCGTAACCGAGGTAGAGCAAAGCTCAGAGGAGCCTGATGAGGTATTCTCCATACCGGAGGGCAAGGCTGAAGCAGAAACCTTTGATTCACTCATTTCTGAACTTGAATAAAAAACTAAAACGTCGATGAATTTCGGTTCATCGACGTTTTTTCTGTAGTAAATATTTTTTCTGCCCTTTTTCAGCAGTATTCCAAAAACAGGGCTGTACGTGGGTACGGTATCATGCTGCTCAGGTAATGAAGATGTAGCAGCTGTTGTCACCGTCAAGCCATTCAATGATAGCGCGCATCTGTGTTTCGGGCATAACTACGCAGCCCTCGGTGGGAGCGTCACCGACATGTACAAATATTCCGCCTGTAAGGCTCTTGTCTGCAGGCTTATAAGTGTTGAAATCAATAACAAGACCGCAGCTGTAGGAATCCGGTGAGGAGATCATATGCTCTGCACTCGACCAGTCCTTCTTGTCGGTACCCTCAACTCTCTGGTTATAATATTCAGACTTAGGATCGGTTACCCAGTATGTATCCTCGGTTATCTTGAACATCGGGAAGGTGGTTTCGGGCTTATTGTCAATATAGAAGCCCTCGGTTATCGGATAAAAACCGAGAGGAGTCTGCTTCGAGCCGGGTTTGACGTTGAAATCCACGCCGTCCTGGCCGATAAAGCCCTTATCTGTCAGAGGCTTTCCTGTCCCGGCAATATCCCACCAGTAGCCTTTTGATGATTTCTGGTAGCAGTAAACATTCGCCGTGCTTGCCCCGGATTTATCAACAACTATCAGCTTGTCAAAGCCGAGAGTTTCGTAATCGTAACCGTAGCTTTTTACAAGCTTTGTAAGCTCCTCGGGCTGGTCTTTCAGATCAGACGGCTCTTCAAGCTGCAGTGAGAGCGCTTCCAGCGCGCTCTGCTTGCTTTCCTCAGGTTCTGATTCCTTGCTCTCTTCAGACGACTGCGACGACTGCTCGGGTTTTTCATCACTGCTTTCGGCAACACTCTGCACAGAGCTTTCCGATGTGCTTTCGGTTTTGCTTTCTGTTGGTGCGGCGGAAACCTTCTCGGACGATGCTTCGTTCTGCGAGGTCTTTCCCAATGTGGTAAAGTACTTCTGCGGAAGAATAGTACCTCCGCTACGGATATCGGCAGTCAGCACCGCTGCTGATGCTACGGATGCCACCAGTACAAGCGAGAGAAATATCTCGGTTATAACAAATGCCGGCTTTTTCATTTCATTACCTCTTTTCAGTAAAATTATATATTTGTAATTCATTATTATCTGCCAGATTGAATATTACATGTCAAAGGGCGCAATCCCCTGATTAATATTATACTTAAATTTTTTGTTTTGTAAATAGTTATTAGGGAAAATTATCCGGGTTTTATCGGTTCATATGTCCATACAGAAAATAAACGGGCTGATAGCAGCTCTTAAAATATTTTTATTGACATTCCGGCAAACAAATAATATTATATAGTCGGAATATTTTATGAAAGGGTGAGAAAATGGAAGAAACCGTACAGGTACTGTCGTTTTTTCTACGGCTTGTTGAGCCGTTTATTGCAATAATAATAACGGTAATGTGTTTTATCTCGCTCAGGGGCAGCCGCCGGCGGGAGGAGCCGCTTATCGTTCTTGAGGATGAACAGGAGGAAATAGGCTATCCTGTTTTGTACTGGGAAAATTCAATCGGCAGAAGCCGCAACAGCGATATATGCATTCAGGATATGACTGTGTCAAGAGATCACGCAGTTCTGCTGCGCCGTAACGACGGCTGGTTCATAACAGATACCGGCTCAAAATCAGGCGTTTATGTAAACGGGGAAAAGGTGGAGGAACGGCAGCAGGTCGCAATCGGCGACAGGATACGTATCGGCACCACATGCCTTGTGCTTCGCCGCGCATCCGAAGCCGGAGCAAATGTTTCCCGAAGGAATATCCGCAAATCCATTCCTTCTCCGCTTATTCTTGCAATAATAACACTGTATGTTTCTGTATTCGCAATGCAGACGCTGTTCAATACCGGTGCGATGGAAGCAGCAATATGTGCCGGTGCCTTTATCGCAGAAATATGGGTATTCTTTGCTGTTTCGGCAATTGCCTTCAAGCGTCCGAATATCGAGCTTGAAGCTCTTGCTATGCTTCTTACGGGCACGGGAATAATGGTTTCGACCGCACACAACCCCCGTCAGGCTTTTGTCCAGCTTGCGGCATCGGCAGTTGGTGTGGGTCTGTACTTTTTCATACTCTGGTTTATCGAAATACCGGATCGTGTATCGAAATGGTACATAATAATTTCCGTTCTGTCCCTGGTGCTTCTTGCATCGACGCTAGTCATAGGTACGTCGATAAACGGAGCTAAAAACTGGATCGTTCTGGGTCCGGTTTCGATACAGCCCTCCGAATTTGCCAAAATAGCATATATTTTCGTCGGTGCGTCTACTCTCGACGTCCTGCAGACAAAGAAAAGCTTTACGATGTTTATTGCGGTTTCCGCGCTGACCATCGGCATCCTGGTGCTGATGAGCGATTTCGGTTCCGCTGTAATATTCTTTGTCACCTTCCTGATAATATCCTTTATGCGCTCCGGCGACATAAAGACCGTAATACTCGCCGTAACTGCGGCTCTTCTCGGAGTTGTGATCATGCTGACGGTAAAGCCATACATTGCACAGCGTTTCGAAGCATGGGGACATGTCTGGGAATATGCCGACAGCTCCGGCTATCAGCAGGTAAATTCGCTCATCTATTCCGCAAGCGGCGGCATGTTTGGTGTAGGAACGGGACTTGGCTGGCTGCAGTACCTTTTCGCGTCCGAAAACGACCTTGTTTTCTGCCTTATCTGCGAAGAGGACGGCTGCATACTGGCGCTTCTGACTGCCGCAATAATCGGCGGATTCATGCTGTATGCAAGAGGCGTCGCAACACGCGCCAGATCGACCTTTTATTCTATTTCCGCATGCTCTGCGGCAGGACTGCTGGTGTTCCAGGCGGCGCTCAACATTTTCGGCGTAACAGATATTCTGCCGCTGACGGGCGTTACTCTGCCGTTTGTCAGCTACGGCGGCTCATCACTTGCCGCATGCTGGGGACTGCTTGCCTTCATTAAGGCTGCAGACGAACGCACATATTCACGTCACCGCCCGAAAAAGACAGTATCCTCTGAAAAGCCCAGGAGGAGCACCGCTCAGGATGAAGGCTTTGTGGAGATCTGACGATATCATTAAGTGCAGCCGCATACAGCTGCAAACAGAGGTGATTGTATGAGAAAAACAAGATCGAGATCATTTCCGGTGCTTCTTATGACTCTTGCATTCTTCGCTGGACTGATTTATTTTATAGTAAATCTCTATGTTCATTCGTCAAGCTGGTCGTCGATGCCGCAAAACGGACATCTTTCAGACGGCACGGGGCTTGAGCATGCCGGAACCATAACCGACCGCAACGGTGTTGTTCTCGCACACAGCGTGGACGGACAAAGGCTGTACAACGACGACGAGCAGATACGCCGTGCCTGCCTGCATGTTGTGGGCGACGACAGCGTCAATATCGGAACCGCAATTCAGACAGTATACCGTTCAGAGATTTCCGGATATAATTTTGTATTCGGTCTCGGAGCCCCCAAGGACTTCCAGAACGGTGCCGGAATGACGCTTACGATAGATTCCGCAGTCCAGAAGGCTGCATATCAGGCTCTGGGTTCAAACCGCGGCGCAGTAGTCGTTTATAATTACAAAACAGGGGAGATCATCTGCCTTGTCAGCACGCCTACATACGACCCGCAGTACAAGCCCGAGGATATAGAAACGAACGATGCATACGAGGGCGCTTATCTCAACCGGGCACTGTCGTCTACATACCCGCCGGGTTCGACCTTCAAGCTTATTACCGCTGCTGCCGCACTCGAAAGCATAGATGACGTTGAAAACCGCAAATATATGTGCACAGGCAGCGAGAACATCGGCGGAAAGGAAATCAGCTGCGTCGAAGCTTCTGGTGAAATCGACTTTGCCCAGGCACTTATGTATTCCTGCAACTGCTATTTTGCGCATCTTTCACTTGAGCTCGGCAAGGATAAAATGACTACAAAGGCTGAGCTTGAGGGCTTTAACAAGAATCTGATTATCGACGGCATAGAAACTGCTACAAGCAAATATGACGTTACCTGTGCAAACGAAAACGAGCTTGCATGGTCGGGCGTCGGTCAGTATAACGTAATGGAAACCCCGATCAATATGGCTGTTCGCAGTGCTGCCGTTGCAAACGGCGGTACACCGGTAATGCCGCGCATAGTACGCCATATAGACGGAATTGCTGACCCGATGCTCAATATCGGCTCGGCAAAGACAGGTCAGGCTATGATGTCACCGTCAGTTGCGCAGAAGCTTTCCGACATGATGGAACGCACGGTAAACGAATACTACGGAAAATACTACGTGTCCGACAGACTGACCGTATGTGCAAAAACCGGCACCGCCGAGGTAGGAAACGGTAAACCGGCACATGCGTGGGTAACAGGATTTTCCAGGGACGAGGATTGTCCGCTTGCTTTTTCAGTCATAGTTGAAAACGGAAGCAGCGGTTACCAGGCAGCTATCCCGGTTGCATCCGCGGCAATCAATGCTGCTGCAGACGCACTCCGGTCCGCATCGTAACAAAGGATTTATCCCGGACAGCATAAAAATTTTTAACCGAACCATAATCAACAGCTTTGTCAGACGGTACACCGGGTGGTGTGCCGTCTTTTTTCGCGGCACAAGTAGAGCTTTTTTATTCCGATGGGCACAGCAAACGGTTCTGATCCCCCCCATCAGTGCACTTTTGTATAATATTCGCATTATCTTTGCTTGTTAAATTGCGCATTTTATGATATACTACTAATAATACGAATTACTATAGTGCATCAATAACGCTGCACACGAAATGGAGATGTTTGGATGTCTGAATTTACACGCAGAAATATCTGCGAGGGCGTAAATTTTGCAAGTATTACTGATGATCGTTTCAAGCTCGGCCGACTCAGCGCAACACTTATCACTCCGCTTTCAAAAGAAAGCGCTGCTGCAAATGCGCTGCTTTCGTGCGTTCTGACCCGTTCGTGTAAAAAATATCCGGATTTTACTGCGCTCAACCGCAAGCTCGACAGCCTGTACGGCGCGGCTCTTTACCCGTCTATACGCCAGCTTGGCGACTGCCAGGCGCTGACGCTTACCGTCACCGGTCTTGACGACAGATATGCTCTCGACGACGAGGCTGTTTCCTCCCAGCTTGCAGAGCTGCTGTGCAGCATTATTTTTGACCCGAATGTAACAAACGGTAAATTTTCCGATGAAGACGTGGAGCAGGAACGCCGCGAGCTTATCGAAAGCATCGACGCGGATTATAACGAAAAGCGCACCTACGCTATAAAGCGCTGCATAGAGGTTATGTGCAAGGATGAAATATACTCCGTAGGCCGTATCGGCAGCCGCGAGGATGTTCAGGGCGTTACACATGCAGATATCTACAGCGCATGGAAAAATCTTCTTTCAAACGCAAGGATAGAACTTACAATGCTCGGCAATACTCCGCCGGAAAAAGCATTTGACAGCTTCTGCGGATATTTTGACGGTAAGCCGAGAAAATTCCGCTATACGCCGCCGACTCCCGTAACCCCCGGCGAAGTACGCAGAATAGCAGAAACCGACGACGTTGTACAGTCAAAGCTTGTAATGGGTCTGCGCTGCATGATACCGCAGACAAACGAGGACATTATAGCCTCCGCTCTGATGTCAGCCGTGCTCGGCGGCACACCGACTTCAAAGCTTTTCATGAATGTCAGGGAAAAGCAGAGCCTTTGCTATTACTGCGTAAGCCGTGTGGACAGCTACAAGGGTCTTATGCTTATCGACAGCGGCGTTGAAACCGATAATATAGAAAAAACCGAAAAGGCCGTTATGGAGCAGATTGAGCTTCTGAAAAGCGGTTGTCTGACTGATGATGAATTCGACGCGGCAAAGCTCGCGCTTAAAAATGTATATATGTCGTCCCTCGACAGCCTTGCAGCGTTGCAGAGCTTCTATATCGGATCGGTACTGCAGAAAGAGATGATGACCCCGGAGCAGGCAGCAAAGGCTGTTGATCTTGTAAGTAAGGACAGGATCATAGAGCTTGCAAATACCTTGCAGCCGGATACGGTCTTTTCTCTTGTGGGAAACTGATGAAGGAGGCAGAGTGATGAGCTTTACAAAAATCGAAAACCGCCGTCTCGGCGAGGAATACTTCGAGCTGCAGCACAGCTCGGGCCTTAAAATAATAGTATACCCCAAAAAGGGCTTTAATTCTATATATGCAAGCATTGCAACTAAATTCGGCTCCGTATATTCACGCTTTACCTGCGGCGGAAAAGAAATATGCGTACCCGACGGTACAGCGCATTATCTGGAGCATAAGCTTTTTGAAAGCGAGGACGGAGATGCATTCTCCAAATATGCAAAAACCGGCGCTTCGGCTAATGCATATACCTCATTCGACCAGACATGCTACCTGTTTTCCTGCACAGACAGATTCAGCGAATCCCTGGGAATACTGATTGATCTCATTCAGTCACCGTATTTTACGGAGGAAACAGTTGCAAAGGAACAGGGGATCATTTCACAGGAAATCAAAATGTACGAGGACAGCCCCGACTGGCGCGTTATGATGAACCTTTTCCAGTCGATGTACCACAATCATCCCATCAATATCGATATTGCAGGAACAGTTGAAACCATAGCAAAGATAACCCCTGAAATACTTTATGAATGCTACAACAGCTACTACAACCTCCACAACATGGTAATGACTGTTGTGGGCGGCGTAACGCCTGAGGAGGTTCTGAAAGTTGCAGACGAAAAGCTTCGTCCTTCAGAAAAGACTGACGCACAGGTTATCTTCCCGGATGAACCGTACAAGGTTGTGCGAAATTACACCGAGCAGCAGCTTCCGGTTGCCGTGCCTATGTTCGAAATCGGCTTCAAGGAGGTTTGTAATACGGAATTCGCAAGCACCCGCGAGCTTATATGCACAAGCATACTGATGAACGCATTCGCAGGGGAAAGCTCCTCGCTTTATCGGCTGCTGACTGACGAAAAGCTGATCAATTCCACCTTCGGGCATGAGTATCTGGAGGGTCCGGGCTATCGTGCGGTTCTGCTGTCGGGTGAATCGAGAGATCCGGCTCTTGCGGCGGAGATGATAAACGATGCAGTAAAAGCCCTGCATAAAAACGGTATATCAAAAGAGGATTTTGAGCGTGCAAGGCGAGTAGTTTACGGCAGGACCGTAGCAGGTCTTGATAACAACCGCTCAATTGCAGCAGAGCTTATTAACGGCGAATTTACCGGCAGAAGCATTTTTGAATCCGCAGAGGCACTGGCTGACGTTACCGTAGAGGACGTGAACGCTCAGCTCGAAAAGGAGCTTGACGCGGATAACAGTTGTCTTTCTGTTATAAAAGCAATAGACTGATAAAGTGCAGGAAAGAAAAGGAGAGAAAATAAATGTATAATGTCAGTTTTCCGAAAATGGGGATAGAGCTGATGGTAAACCCCGTTGCGCTGTCCATCGGAAACTTCAATATATACTGGTACGGCATTATAATCGGCACAGGCTTTCTTCTGGCACTTCTGTTTGCCGTGAAGAGCCTCAAGCGGTATGGTATCAGCAACGACGCATTTTTCGACTGCGTCCTTTTCGGACTTATCGGCGGAATAGTAGGGGCAAGGCTTTACTATGTCATCTTCCGCTGGGACACATATTCTCAGGATATTATGCAGATCTTTGCCATTCATAACGGCGGACTTGCAATCTACGGCGGTATAATCGGCGGTCTCGGAACTGCCTGTATAGTCGCTAAAATCAAGAAGGTCAACATCCCGGCAATGCTCGATATCGGCGGAATGGGCTTTCTTATCGGTCAGGGTCTCGGAAGATGGGGTAATTTTTTCAATCAGGAAGCCTTCGGAACTCCGACAACTCTTCCCTGGGGCATGGTCAGCGAAAACACGGGCGGCGTAGCCGTTCACCCGTGCTTTTTGTATGAATCACTCTGGTGTCTGCTGGGCTTTGCCGTACTGTTCGTAATCAGCCTGAAATGGCGCAAATTTGACGGTCAGATGTTCCTGATGTACCTTGTATGGTACGGACTTGAGCGCATGGTGGTAGAGGGACTGCGCACAGACAGCCTGTATCTTCCGTTTATGGGGCTTCGGGTTTCGCAGATACTGTCCGCTGTATTGGTAATCGTCGGAACTGCTCTTCTTGTTGCCGGCTTTGTACGAGTTAAAAAGCACGGAGTAAGCCTCGGGGTTGACCGTATTGCAGAGCAGACAGAAGAAGAAACGACTGCAGACAGCAATGAAAAGCAGGAAAAACGCTTTGAAAAGAAAAACGGCGAGGACGACGAGCTTCGGCACGAGAAAAATTTTGACGAGGATTTATCAAAGCTAAACCCCACAGTATATGGTCCGCCGGAAATGATGAATCCGGTAAAGTCGCAGGACGATACCACAGAAAATACAGAAAAAGAACAGACAGTAGATACCGAAGAATAACGAGATCACCTGTCGCACATCTCGAAAAGAAAGGAAGCGTGCAATATGGAGAATAAACGGTTTAAAAAGAAGGTTATTTTCAGCGCTGCGGCTTCGGCTGCTTTAACAGTAAGCATGTCCGGCTGCATAACAGGCTGTGTGTACGGACCTCCTCCTGTAGACCCGGCGAACAGCGAAAGCTCATCCGCTGCTTTAGAGTCGGATACAAGCGATAACAGATACGACCCCTCGGACAATATGAACGAGGATGTTTACGGTCCTCCGGAGTGGTTCGGCGTCTCCGACGGTGAACCGTCTGACGAGGAGGAGGATATAGATGCCCCGGAGATCGAAAGCTCAGATGAAGAAATCAGCTTTGACCCGGAGGACAATTCCATGGCGTGCGTATACGGTCCGCCGGAAATGTTTGACTGACGCCGCATGAGGTAAAAGTATGAATGACGCGATTAAAACAACGCATCTTAATATGCTCTCAGAATACAAGAAAAAGCTCCGGTCCAATCCGGAGCTGCGCTTCCTGTTTTTTGAGCTTACAATGCGCTGCAATGAGCGCTGCCTTCACTGCGGCAGCCGCTGCGGCGATGTGCAGTCCGAAGAGCTGCCGGTGCAGGTCTACTTTGATTTTTTAGATAAGATAAAGCGCGACTTTCCGAAGCTGCCCATGCTCTGCATAACGGGCGGCGAACCGCTGCTGCGCAAAGAGATTTTCGAAATAATGTCATATGCGTCCTCACTTGGCTTCAAGTGGGGTATGACATCTAACGGAACGCTGATAACAAAGGAAGTTGCAAAAAAGCTGAAGGATGCCGGAATGAACACCATTTCTATAAGCATAGACGGACTTCCGGAAACGCACGACGCCTTTCGTCGAACAAAGGGCGGCTTTGAAAAGGCGGTGGAGGGTGTAAAAAACCTTCTGGAGCATGACTTCAACGCTGTTCAGGTGACAACCGTTGTAACAAAAAAGAACATAGACCAGCTCGACGACCTTTTCGCTCTTATGGAGGAACTGGACGTTGATTCGTGGAGAGTAATAAACCTTGAGCCTATCGGACGTGCTCTGACGCTCGACTGCTATACCCTCGACCCGGATGAATACCGCTGCATGTTCGACTTCATTGCAGAAAAAAGACGGGAGGGCTACCCTGTAATGTACGGCTGCAGCCACTATCTCGGCCTGGACTATGAATGTGAGGTGCGCGACTGGTACTTTCTGTGCAATGCCGGAGTTTATACTGCAAGCATTATGGCAAACGGAGATATCGGCGCATGCCTTGATATAGAGCGCCGCGAAGAAACCATCGAGGGTAATATACTGAGGGACGATTTCACTGAGGTGTGGAAAAACGGCTTTAAGCTCTTCCGTACCCCGCTGTCGCAGAAAAACGAAAAATGCGCTTCCTGCGCTTCAGTCAGCTTCTGCGAAGGAGGCTCCTGCCACAGCTGGGATTACGACAACAACAAACCTCTTGTATGCTTCAAGGATGTACTTTTCTGAAAATAAATGACGGAGAGATCGTATGGAAAACAAAGTGCAAAACATCGAAAAAACCCCGTTCAGCGCCACAGAGCTTGCTTTTGCGGCAGAAATGAAGGTTCTGCTGGGCTTTGCGGCAATGTCGCTGCTGATATTCATCCCGGCAGGTGATGTATATTTCGGTGGCGTGCTGCTCATGTGCGTTTTATTTATCCCCATGCTGATAGCTGGAATAATCCTTCTGTTCAAAAATCCTTCACTGCTGCAAAAAAGACTTGACGCAAAGGAAAAGGACATTTCGCAGCAGCGGGTTGTTGCTATGTCAGGCATGATGTTTTTTGCCGGCTTCATACTCTGCGGACTCGACCACCGTTTTTCGTGGCTCGTGCTGCCGGAGTGGGTCAGCGTAATATTTGCTGTGGTTTTCCTTGCAGGCTACCTGATGTATGCCGAGGTGCTGAGAGAAAACACTTATCTTTCCCGTACCGTTAGGGTTGAGAAGGGACAGAAGGTCATCGACAAGGGACTTTACGGAATAATACGTCATCCGATGTACACTGCGACCATAATCATGTTCGTCAGCATTCCGCTGGTACTTGGCTCTGTTATTGCTCTTCCGGTATTTCTGATATATCCGGTAATAATCATCATGCGCCTCGGAAACGAAGAAAAGCTTCTTTGCCGCGAGCTTGATGGCTACAGAGCATACAAAAAGAAGGTCAGATACAGACTGATACCATATATATTCTGAATCTCTATATTTCGCTTATATGATTAATACAAAATAACCCCGAGCCGCTTCTTTCGGAATTATTTTATACTCAAGAAAATATAAAGTTTCGCTCAAGCCTTTTCAAAGGCTTGCAGGGTCAAGGGGTGCGGGTGTCCGGTGGACACCTCTGCCGAAGCGCCCGAAGGAAGTGCCCGTGGGGTACAGAAGCACCGACCGAGCCGGCAGGCGAGAGGAGTCCCTTGTTGCCCGGAGCGGAGGGCGAAACTCTCATCCAAGGAGGTATAAATTTGAACGCTTTCGTTATTAACTGCAGCCCCGTAAGGACAGGGGCGACTGCGCGCATTGCAGAAATAGTAATACAGGAGCTGAAAAAACGCTTCGATACGAAAAGCGTCTGCATAGACGACTACAGCTTTGCTTTCTGCAAGGGCTGCAGAAGCTGCCATAATACAGCAAAGTGCGTGCAGTCTGACGATTTCGATCTGCTTATTGCTGAATTTGAAAAGGCAGATGTTATCGTCTGCATATCTCCGTCATACTGGGCGGATATTCCGGGACAGTTCAAAGCCTTTATAGACAGATGCACTCCATGGTGTAATACGCACGAGCCGCACGCTGCACTCAGCAGCGGGAAGCGCGGCTACACAATAGCCCTGAGGACCGGTCCGTCGATGAAGGAATGCGAAAGAATAATCGGCAGCATAGAGCATTTCTACGGACATCTTGAAATAGAGTGCTGCGGCAGCATGGGTCTGTGCAGTATTGAATACAGGGAAGAAGTCGCAGACAGGCAGGATGAAATACTGAAGTTCTGCGAATCTATAAAATAAAAAATAATTATTAATTATTTGAAGCAACAACAGAAAGGTTGATAAAAATGGCAAAATTAATCAGCGGCAAAGAAGTTTCGGCAAAGGTAAGAGAAGAAGTCAAGGCTCAGTGCGAGCAGCTCAAGGCACGCGGTATTCACCCCGGCCTGGCTGTTATAATCGTCGGCGATGACCCGGCTTCAAGAGTATATGTCAACAACAAGAAAAAAGCATGTGCCGAAGTTGGCTTTATTTCCGAGGAATACGCTCTGCCGCAGCAGACTACTCAGGAGGAACTGCTTTCCTTAATTAACGAGCTTAACAACAACCCGAAAATAAACGGCATACTCTGTCAGCTTCCGCTGCCGTCACACCTTGACGAAAAAGCGGTAATAAACGCTATCTCTCCTGAAAAGGACGTGGATGCATTCCATCCCTCGAATGTCGGAAAAATTATGATTGGCGATTATCATTTTCTCCCCTGTACACCTGCAGGAGTTATGGAAATGATTAAAAGCGAGGGCATTGAGGTAAAGGGTAAAAACTGCGTTGTAATAGGCCGCAGCAATATTGTCGGCAAGCCTATGGCCATGCTGCTTCTGCATGAGCACGGAACAGTTACTATCTGCCACAGCAGAACAAAGAACCTGAAGGAGGTCTGCGCTGCTGCGGATATTCTGGTCGCCGCTGTCGGAAAGGCGAAATTTGTTACTGCTGATATGGTAAAGCCCGGCGCCGTTGTACTGGATGTCGGAATAAACCGTCTTGAAAACGGCAAGCTCTGCGGCGATGTCGATTTCGATTCCGTTGAGCCCAAGGCTTCCTACATTACCCCCGTTCCGGGCGGCGTTGGTCCCATGACTATTGCCATGCTTATGAAGAATACACTTATGGCTGCAAAGCTTCAAAACGGATTGGAGTGATCAACGTGACAACATATTCTCTTACAATATATTCTCTTATTGCATTTTTTATGAATGCGCTTGTGGCAGTATATATGCTGTCCTTTATACCAGTTTGTATAGGTGTCACAAAAAGAGCATCCGGGGATAAGGGGAAGACATCTCTTATTTTCATTATAGCAGGCGCTGTTTTATGCCTGCTGCCGACATTGCTTACTGTTGTGCTTTCCCTTGTGCGAAGGCTGGTAACATTCGACGGCGGCGCAGATGTTGTACCAGGTATTATTGATATGATATTTACCTTTGGCGAAAGGGTGCTTATGATAGCCGGATGCTTGCTGCTGTTTGTCGGAATATCAAGAAAAATGCAGGGTACAGTCGGCAATTTCTCTGTCCTGATGATAGCCGGAGGCGGCGTGCTGCTCGTACTCTGCGGATTTATATCACCTATCGGACATCAGCTTGTTAATTCTCTTTTTCGTCCCATCGGCGGCATTGTAAGCTTTATTACAATAACCTATCTTGCGCTGCGTATGCTGTCCTTTGTGCTCCATGCGGCATCGCTTATATGTCTTTGCGTGGGGGTCGGGACCGGGACAGCCCCGGAAAAGAAAACGCTGCGTACAGTAATGTACTGTGTCTGCGGCGGACTGATGCTGATATCTGTCATAGTATATTTTGTTCCTACCTTTATACAGTGGACATAATGCCTTTTTACGGAGGTGCCGTTTTGAAAAAGATGCCGACTGCCGTCATTTTCGATATGGACGGCGTAATATTCGATACCGAAAGGGTATATCTGGACAGCTGCGTTTCAGCTGCCGGGGAGCTGGGGCTGGGTGATGTACAAAAGCTGTGCATTTCCTGCATAGGTGTCACCGAGGAAGTAACTAAAAAGCGCTTTGCTGAGGCTATACCCGACCCGGAGCTTTGCGCCCGGTTCTGGGAGACGGCTCGCAGCAAGACAAGAGAAACTCTGTCCCGGGGCATGCCTGTAAAGGAAGGTGCAAGGGAGCTTCTGCAGAAGCTGTACACCGAGGGGATACCGACGGCTCTTGCATCCTCTACCAGAACCGAAACCGTGATACGGGAGCTTATCAGCGTTGATCTGTTCGGCTTTTTCACAAGAATAGTCGGGGGAGATATGGTAAGCCGCTCCAAGCCCGACCCGGAAATATTCCTCAAGGCTGCAGATATGCTGGGCGTACCCGGGCAGGAATGCCTTGTACTGGAGGACAGCAAAAACGGCCTGCTTTCCGCAAAGGCTGCAGGAATGACTGTTTACATCATCCCCGACCTTGTACCAATTGATGACGAAATGAAGGAAAAGGCAGATATGATACTGCCGTCATTAGCAGATGTCTGGTCAGAACTGAAGAAAGATGCGTAAGATCATAAGTTCAGGAGGGAAAAAATGAAGGTTAATATGAATATTCCGTTTTCTCCGCCGGATGTGGGGGAGGAAGAAGTAAGTGAAGTAGTGGCTGCTCTTAAAAGCGGATGGATAACTACGGGACCGAGGACAAAAAAGTTTGAATCAATGATAACGGAGCTTTGCATGAGCGAGCGCACCGCATGCTTTGATTCCTGCTCCGCAGCACTTGAAATGACCCTGCGCGTGCTCGGCATCGGAGAGGGCGATGAGGTTATCGTGCCTGCCTATACATATACAGCGTCGGCAAGCGTTATCGTACATGTGGGAGCAAAGCCCGTAATGATCGACTGCGCACCAAACAGCGTTCAGATGGACTATGACAGACTGCCGTCCCTGATAAACCGCCGTACAAAGGCTATTATCCCGGTTGACCTTGCGGGTGTACCATGTGATTATGACAGGATATTTGAAGCCGTAAGGTCAAAGCGTGAGCTTTTCTGTCCGAAAACACCGCTGCAGAAGGTTTTTGACAGAGTTATTGTAATTGCGGACGGCGCACATTCCCTTGGTGCAAGAAGAAACACCTTTATGACGGGTGCGCTTGCGGATTTCACCGCGTTTTCTTTCCATGCAGTAAAAAACCTGACCACCGCAGAGGGCGGTGCTGTCACATGGAAACGCCACGACGGACTTGACAGCGACGAGCTGTACAAGCACTATATGCTCCTGTGCCTGCACGGTCAGAGCAAGGACGCACTTGCAAAAACAAAGCTCGGCGCTTGGGAATATGACATTGTAGAACCATATTATAAATGCAATATGACAGATATCGCAGCTGCCATGGGTATTGCTCAGATGAAACGCCTGCCCGGCATGCTGAAGAGAAGGCGTGAGCTTATCAGCTATTATGACCGCGAGCTGAAGGACAGCGGCGTATCAGTGCTGCGCCATTACAGCGACAAGATTACATCCAGCGGACATCTCTACCTTGCAAAGCTTGTCGGCAGAGGTGAGCGCGAAAGAAATGAAGTGATCGAGCGCATGGCGGAAAGAGGAATTGCCACCAACGTGCACTATAAGCCCCTGCCGATGATGACGGCTTATAAAAAACTGGGCTATAATATTGCCGATTACCCCAATGCCTTCAAAATGTACGAAAACGAAATCACTCTGCCGCTGTATTCAAAGCTTACGGATGAGCAGGCGGAATATGTAATAAAATGCTTCAAAAAGGCTATAGGTGAATAAAGAAAATGATGCGTCAGGATTTTCCCGACGCATCTGTAATATCCGGTGATTTTGCTGTCTTATCGTTTCCTGACTTTCGGGTGTCAGAGAGCTTTGTTTGCATTCCGATTATCACGGAAACGTTGCTTACAGCTATGAATGCGGATAAATTCACGATTTTGATTATTTCCCTCAGCTTGTGTATTTCAAATCCGGTCTGCCCACAGTACAGAACGATTTTCTTTTAGCTGACTGTTAGCTGATACCGGAATCGGAAATATTATCTTCGGAGGTAATTATGAGGACTGTAATAAACCTGAACTACGACTGGGAATTCAGCTTCAACTTCAGCGAGGCATTTGCTGCAGGCAGTGCAGAAGCAACGCAGCTTGTACACCTGCCTCATACCTGCACCACGACACCATACGATTATTTTGACGAAGGCTGCTACCAGACCGTCTGCGGCTACAGAAGAAAGATAAACCTCCCAGAGCATGACTCCGACAGCCGCATATTCCTTATTATCGAAGGAGCCGCGCACAGTGCGCAGGTCTATGTTGACGGAAGGCCGGTAGGGGAAAAGCACACATGCGGCTACACCTCCTTTGAAACCGACCTTACCGAAAATCTGTCCGGAAACGGGGAGCACATTCTTTGCATTAGTGTTGACAGCCGTGAGCAGCAGAACATCCCTCCCTTCGGAAATGTTGTTGACTATATGACCTACGGCGGACTGTACCGCGAGGTGCGTCTTGAAATACGCAGCAAGTCATTTATTTCTGATATTTTTGCAAAGCCCTGTATACCTCCGGAAATAAGGCTGACGCCGGATTCTGCTTCAGAGCAGGCGCACGGACTGCGCTTTGAGGGTGAGCTGCGTGCAGATATTACCGTCAGCGGAAAATATGACAGCGTACGAATTATCGTCAGAGAAAAGGGTAGCGGGGATGAGATCATCCGGCAGGAATTTGCCCCCGGCGAGGAGATAGCTGTCAGGGTGCCTGACGCTCATCTGTGGGATGTGGAAAGCCCGTTTTTATACGAGCTTGAAGCGCAGCTTATTTCGGGAGGCAGTGTCTGCGACAGCGCGGGCTGTACATTCGGATTTCGTTCGGCACGATTTTGCCGCGAGGGATTTTTCCTCAACGGCAGGCGGCTGCAGATAACGGGCCTTGACCGTCACCAGAGCTATGCTCATGTAGGCTATGCAATGCCAAAATCCATGCAGCGGCTTGACGCAGAAATCCTGAGGAATGAACTCGGACTTAACGCCGTGAGAACCTCACACTATCCGCAGTCTCGGCATTTTATTGACCGCTGCGACGAGCTGGGACTTCTGGTTTTTACGGAAATACCGGGATGGCAGTATATAGGAGACAAAGACTGGCAGGACGCTGCGGTCAGAAATACCGAAGAAATGGTTATGCAGTACAGGAACCACCCATCAATTATTTTGTGGGGTGTCAGAATCAATGAATCCCAGGACAACGATGAGCTGTACAGGCGCACAAACGAAGTTGCGCACCGGCTCGATCCCACGCGTCAGACCTCTGGAGTTCGTTTTCTGAAAAAGAGCAGCCTTCTTGAGGATGTATATGCCTACAACGATTTTACGCACAGCGGCAAAAACAAGGGCAGCGAATCAAAAAGACGCGTTAGTCCTGACATGTCAAAACCATATTTTATTTCAGAATACTGCGGGCATATGTTCCCTACAAAAAACTACGACTGTGAATCTCACCGTCTGGAGCTTGCAATGCGCCATGCGAGAATACTCGACAGCATCGCAGCGCACAAGGACATTGCAGGATCCTTCGGATGGTGCTTTGCGGATTACAACACCCACAAGGAATTCGGCAGCGGAGACAGAATTTGTTACCACGGCGTATGCGACATGTACCGTAACCCGAAGCTTGCCGCAGCAGTGTATGCAATCCGGCAAAAAGAAAGACCTGTACTCGTTGTCAGTACTATGGGAGATATCGGAGATCATCCCGAGGGCATACGCGGACGGGCTTACATATTCACAAACTGCGACAAAGTGCAGCTTTACCGCAGCGGAAAGCTAATATGCGAGTATTTTCCGTATAAAAGCG
Organism: uncultured Eubacteriales bacterium; assembly: GCA_900315875.1. Taxonomy (GTDB): domain Bacteria; phylum Bacillota; class Clostridia; order Oscillospirales; family Acutalibacteraceae; genus UBA1213. Next base: position 21,001 of record ONAX01000003.1, read on the forward strand.
AATTCAGAAATCTGAAGCCTGCGCCCGTGCGACTGACGGACATTATCGGCAGCAGTCTGGAGTCAGAAGGAAAATACAGCAAATCGCAAATCAGAAACATTGCCTATGTCCTCAACGAAACCGCCTGCACAGGTACGGCAGGAATGGGAATCAGGGCATATATCAAATCTGCTTTTCTCATCCTGTCTGGAGTAAGCTATTCAGAGCTTTATTCCCTTTACAGCAAATATGTAGGCGGCTGGGGAGACAATGCTGTATCCCTTGAGCTGCGCGGATTCAAGAACGGCGAATGCGTGATTACCAAGGTCGTCGAAGCCTTTGAAAAAGCCTGTCTTTCGGCAGAACTCAGCAGCAGCACGCTTGTCTGCTCCGATACATATGACGTTGCGTCAGTACGCCTTCAGATGACAGATCAGAACGGCAATGTGCTTCCGTACTATTTCGGAACCGTACAGGCTGAAATTGAGGGACCGATAGAGCTTTACGGTACAAAAAATGCCGTGCTGCGAGGCGGCACAGGAGGACTGTATGTCAGAACTACCGGCAAAACCGGTCACGCGGTTCTTACCCTGACAGACGAATACGGTAACAGTCTTCGTCTTGATATTGATGTAAAAAAAGATACAAATGCTTGACTGAAACACTGATTTATCGAACAGATTAAAAGCGCAGGCACCCGAAGGACTATTCCCCGGACGCCTGCGCCGATTTTATTAAATGACAGTGCACGTGCGGCAATAATTATCAGAATGTTACTTCTCCGTCGTGTGAAAGCAGATCAGCGGAAACGACGCTTTCGCATTTCACAAGCTCGCTGATAAGCTCCCTGCCCTTGTCGGTGCGAAGCTCAATCGTAAGGTCAAGTCCTGAACCTGTAATGCTGCGTGATTTCACCTTGCTGTGCTTTGCAAATGCCGATATCTTTTCCATTATATCTTCTTCTGCCTGAGCGTCACGGGAATTAACCACAAGAATCATCGGAGCCTTTGCTATCGGTATGCGGTCAAGTATCAGAAGCGCTGCAGTCATAACCAGCGCAAGTATAACAGCAAAGCCTGCAAAGCCTGCACCGCAGATTATTCCCGTTGCGATACTCCAGAAAAGGAACGTCAGATCCAGCGGATCCTTTACCGCCGTCCTGAAACGCACTATCGACAATGCACCGACCATACCAAGAGAAACAATAACGCTGCTTTGTATTGTGACGATTATTGCAGACGTTATCAGCGCAATTGCCACAAGGGAAATATTGAAGCTTTTTGAATAAAAGGTCTTGCGCGTGATTATTCTGTAAGCGAAGAAAATATATAATCCTATCAGCAGCGTTACCAGAAGAGCAATCGCAAGGCTTTTGATATCTACTTCAATGCTGCCGTAGCCTTCGAGAAAGGATTTTTTAAAAATATCTTTGATGGAATTCATGTTATGCCTCCGTTAAAAACTGTATTTTCTGCAGAGATAGTATTTTGAAAACGCCGTCTGCTCCAGTTCTCCAAGCTGCAGCGCACGGTAAATATGATCGGGGAAGAATTCGTCGTATTTTACCTCCAGAAGCTGCATCCCCGATGGCAGAACAAGTCGTTTCGGGACATCTCCGGACAAAAAACCGTCAATCTTTGACGACGACGAAATATTTGTATCGAAAGTCACCCTGACGTTTCCGGCTCTGTTAACATACGGTATCCGGTCGTATTCAACTATTATCGCCGGGCGCATCCTGCGCACATTCATGTACACGCAAAGCTTTGCAAGCAGAGGAGGATGCTCTCCCTGCGGAATACGTCCGTCCATCAGAGCCTGTGTCTGTTCCTTTGTAAGCCGACATGAGGTTTTAAGGGTTTTGCCTCTTTCCTTGCGCTTACATTCAAGGGTAATACGCTCCGGAGAATGGTTATATATGCGTATACGCAGCTTTTCTCTCGGGTCGGTTCCGTTTTCGTTTTCGTAAAAGCATGTATTATCGCAGTCGTCAAAATACAGACTGCGTATGTTGTATATTCCGCCATCTCCTGTATGGCTGTCGGGCTTCATAACCGCCCGTGCCCTTGCCTTCAGCAGTGCAAGCTGCGCATTGGTTATAAGGTATTTGAATTCGTGTCGGTATTTTGGTTCCTTCATGATTTCCTCCGGCGCAGTACATCTATACTTATCATTATTCCCAGCAGCAGCAACAGCAGAGCACAAGCTGCAGCGGAAAAAACCATTTCTCCTCCCGGAGCGGCTGAGCTGTTTCTGCCGCCACTTGCTGCAAAGCTCATGTCGCAGTTTACGGGTGCTGAAGTATCGAGCGGTTTTCCGGTTATTTCGTCCATCCAGACAACGTCATCGGTGACTCCAAGCTCCTTTGCTGGCGGCAGATTGATACATTCTCCGGGGCGCACTGTCAGGTACATATAGCTTTTATTTTTCGGACGTTTAAGGGTTATCGTGTAACGCGTTTTTCCATCGATCCAGACCTCCTGCAAAAAGTCGATCCTGTCCGACAGATACTGTTTTATATCTCCGGCACTGCAGCGGATGGTATAACCCTCATACATAGTCTTTCTGCGCACAGCGTCCATCGCTGCGGAGTTTGCTATTTCTGCCAAATATCCGTCAATACCGCTTTGCAGAAGTTTCTTCAGTTCAGGCAGATATTCCGCGGAATAAAGCTCAGTTACCCGCTGACGGAAGCTTTCATTATTGTAAATAACAGTGTAAAAGCTGTTGACATTCTCAGCATTTGCGGTAAAGGCTGAGGGAGAACGTACATATCTGTTCAGTGATGAGCTGCCGAGCGCATTGTCGTAATCCCATGCAGGACCGGCATAAACCATTTCATTTTGGGTCTCAATATGAAAATAGAGGCTTGCAATATCGGAATTGCCGAAAACCTCTTCTATGAGGTATTGTCTGCACCAGGACTGTATATCGATATATCCGGACAAATCGCCGGCTTCGAGCGCATCCTCGGTTTTCTGCAGAATCGAGCGGGCGAGTGCCCATTTTTTCGCGTCAGTATCACTGTCGTTTTTCAGTTCAAATGTCCGATTTCCGCGAGTGCAGAAAAATGTATCGTCGTTACTTCTGACTGCGTAGCTTTCAGTCACCAGCACCTGTCCGACGCAATCCTCAAGTGTGCCAAGGTCATTTATACGCTGACACAGCAGGTACAGGCCCGAATATTCTCCGTCGACATAAAGGTTGACATAGCGACTGTCAGGTGTACCCTGCACTCCGGAACTCCTTGCGAAGTCAAGCACAAGCTTATTCTTGATACCCGATTCGTCATATGCATTTGCAAGCAGCGTCCATTTTTTTGCTTCCGGCATACCGAGTATATTCTGTTTTTCGCTAAGCTTCAGATTATACGGCTTTTTATCCGGCAACCGTGTTGAAAAACCTCTGGTGCTTATTGTGCTTGCGCTGTCCGACAGCTGCAGCACCCCGTTTTCATTGATTAATGTTGTACGAACAACCTCTCGTCCGGATTTTCCGTCATACAGTTCAGAAATATTTTTCTGCGCTGAATCGAGCAGCATAACAGGCGTACCCTCGCCGCGCATTATCACAAGGTTTTTTTCTGTATTACCCCATCTCAGGGTATGCTGTACATTTTCGGAAAGCCCTGTCAGTGACGACCCGTTTTCAAGCGTTTTTCCGTCGAGAGTTACCTGTTCATCCGTACTGATCCGAACTGAAGAACCGCATCCGCCCGGGAGAAATGCATACAGTACTCCATTTTCATTTTCCCACAAAGAAACTGCGGCATTTCCGGTATCAAGCGCGATATCAAACGGAGGCATCCCGCTGTTGTTTGACAACAACAAAGCTGAAACTGCTAAAGCAACAAGCACAATGCTTAGCAGACCTATAATTAAATATCCCGTTATTTTTCCTCTCATGTTATCTCCTGTAAGCAAAGAATATACATAACTACAACCATTTTACAACACAACAACCATTAAGTCAATCAAAGCCTTTTTCAGCGCAGAGCCTACATTAACAGGCGCAGCACCGGCAGCGTGACGCTGCACCCTTGTTCGCGCAGTCGCTCCCTCCGCTCGCTCGAATTGAGCAGCGCAAGTTCACTGGCCGCGGCTATAGTTTGATTGCGTACCAATTGCCTTAGAAATTCCTCCGCAAGGGGTGAATCAAAAAAACTGACGTTCGCCGTCGCGAGACGGCAAATCAAAAGCCTTAAGTCTATGACATTGCGTTGTCAAGGGGGAGAGGGTTAGTGTCCGGACTTTTGCTCATATAATCTTTTTGTCATTGCTATATATCGTCTGGCATGAATTTTAGAGCGTATTTTGTTAAAATACTCGGGTGCTTCGCGTATTCCCTCTATGGCAGGAATGCCTGCAAACGCTGATGCAAAGGCGAAGGGAACAGAGGATTGTTTGCTTTGCGGCGATACTATGCTTGAACCGGTTAAATATATGGTTCCCAAAGCGCCGAGTGCGGTGCACAGTATGTGAATAATATCATTTGTAGGATTAAAAACGCTTTCTGCTGTCAGATTATAGTTTTTATCCCTTAGCTTTATATATTCGTCCATTTGTTTTACAAACTCAATCCGGCATTCCTCAAAATATTTGTTGCTGCGAAGCTCGATAAATTTGTTAAGTGGTATATATCTGGCGTTTTCCGGAAACGGTGCTTCAATGTATGTACGGATCAATTTGATTTTTAATTCCTGATCCTTTGAAAGCGTAAGATCGTTTTTTTCGAGTAAGATATTGTAACGGGTTTCATCCGTAAACATTTCGGCTTGTTCTTTCTTTGATATTACATCGGCCAGAAAGCTCATATAGACGAATGCCAATTCTTTATTAAGCCTTATGCCGTATTCAAATTTTGTCGCTAATTTATTGTCCAGACAATAGTTGAAAAATTCGTCGGAAAATTTTCCGTAGTACAGATTGCATGTTTGATAGTCTGGGTTCTGCCAATAATTTCGCAGGTCGGTTGAACGCGGATGATTGAACATTTTTGTGTAAAGCCCGGGATTCCTCATGAATTCGTCAAATTCCCTGCATGCGACAGAGGATGCAATGATACTGTCTTCATAGTGCGGATGATAGGGACGGATCAGGTTTGTTTCCGACATAATCCTTCGTGCAGTAGAACTAAGGTGCATTTCTTCGGAAACGCAAAGATCAGGGATAACAGGCCGCAGCTCGTCAAAATAAAGAAGTGCGAATTTAAGCCATAAACTATTTTTCAATTCAAATCCGGGGTAATAAATCATGCTTTCCATAAGTTCCTCCGATTTCGATAATCCGGGTCGATGATGCAGATAATGCGGCCCGGCGCCGGGCAGTCTTTTGCTTTTAGTATAACATAAATCTGTGCGGAATGATATCTTAACAAGGATAGTAATTTTAAAAAAGCTCCGGCGTTTATTCCGCGCGGAGCTTTAAGCGTTTCCTATATTGTTGCTAAGCCCGAGGATATAGTCTGAGCTTACATTGTAAAATTTTGCAAATTTTATTATATGACCGGCTTTTATTTCGTTTATGCCGGCTTCATATCTACGGTACTGCTCACGTTTCAGACCCACTGCAGAAGCGACTTGTTCCTGAGTAAGATCATTATCTTCACGAAGCTCCTTTAACCTTTCTGTATAGTACATACTCCATCACCCTGTAATATTGTGTCCATATATTTTTTATCATATATTTGTGAATAACACTTGAAAATGGAACAGAAGTGTAGTATAATATATCAAAAAGGAACAGAAGTGTAGCTTGGAATGTTGAAAAACATATTACGGTCAGACCATAGTTGTATTATTACTTATTGTTGGTTTGGTGGTAATTATAACTAATAAGAGAAAAAGTAAATAGTTAATAGATGTTTCTGCATTTAGAGTCTGTATATCTGTGTAGAAAAGGTTGACGAGCCCCACTTTGCTTTGAAAAAAGCAGTGGGGTTAGATTTTTTCCGCCCTGGCGGCTCTGCCGCCAGTGCGAACCACAATTATTCAATATTCTCTATTTTCTCCTTCTTCCCACTTGACCGCGTGTTTCTGTGTAAATTCCGCACAAAAGAATAGGCAAAGTTGAAACTATATTATATAGATTTGCAAGAAAATCTGTGGCAATGTGTACAAAAAATTAAATAAAAATTCTACTAAAATTAACAAAGAAATTGCTTGCAAAGTTTCGTCCTTTGTGTTATTATAGATGAGCAAGACTGCAACAGATATGCGATGAAGCGGGAGGTTGCGGCAGGTATTGCCGGTTTTTCCGTGGAGTATGTCCGATTTCAAACCGGGCGAAACGAATATTGTCAGGTATTGACTGCGCTTTCCTATCGTGTGTAGTAGGAGAGCTGTGTCTTTCTGACTTTGCTTTTGTTTTTTCAGACCTCACCCGGATGATGTAATTTAATACAGAATCCGGTTTTTTAAATGGAAACAGGCGAAACACCCGGTGGGGTGTGAGGAAATGAAAACGTCCGCTAACTATTTTAAGGAGGCGATTTTAGTGGCAGTCAAGGAAAAAATCAGGATAAGAATCAAGGGGTACGACCATCAGCTGGTTGACCAGTCCGCAGAAAAGATCGTTGCAACAGCAAAGCGCACAGGCGCTCGCGTATCGGGTCCGGTACCGCTCCCGACAGAGAAGCAGGTTGTAACAATCCTTCGTGCAGTACACAAGTACAAGGACAGCCGTGAGCAGTTCGAGACAAGAACCCACAAGAGACTTATCGACATTCTCAGACCCTCAAACAAGACTGTTGAGGCTCTGCAGAGTCTGGAACTCCCTGCTGGTGTTGAAATAGAGATCAAGCTCTGATTTAACCTACAAGCAGCCGGGGTCACGTCGGGAAACCGACCAATAACCTATCAAGGAGGAAACAAAAATGCAAAAGGCAATCATCGGCAAGAAGATCGGTATGACACAGATCTTCGACGCAAAGGGCAACGTTGTCCCTGTAACCGTTGTCGAGGCTGGTCCGTGTGTAGTGGCTCAGATCAAGACGGTTGAAAACGACGGCTATGAGGCTGTACAGATGGGCTACGGCGACATCAAGCTCAAGCTTCAGAACGGCTCGGGCAAGGGCAAGAGAGTAAGATCGGAAAAGTTCAAGAACGATCCGGTTAATATCACAAAGCCGCTGCTCGGACACTTCAAGAAGAACGACATCGCTCCCAAGAGCACACTACGCGAGTTCAGATTCGACGATATCTCCGCTTACAACGTAGGCGATATCATCAAGGCTGACGTATTCGCAGAGGGCGACAAGATTGACGTAACAGGCAAGAGCAAAGGTAAGGGCTATGCTGGCGTAATCAAGCGCTGGAACTTCCAGAGACTCAAGGAAACCCACGGTTCTGGTCCTGTAGCACGTCACGGCGGTTCTATGGGCGCCTGCTCAACTCCTTCAAGAGTATGGAAGGGCAAGAAGATGGCAGGTCACCTCGGAGCTGAGAGAGTTACTGTACAGAATCTCTCCGTTGTCAAGATCGACGCTGAGAATAATCTGATCGCTGTAAAGGGCGCAATTCCCGGCCCGAACGGCGGCATAGTTGTTATTCGCGACAGCGTTAAGGCGTAAGGGAAGGAGGAATAACAATGCCTATTATAGATGTTCTCGATATGACGGGCGCAAAAGTCGGCGATGCAAATCTGTCCGAGTCCGTATTCGGTATAGAACCTAACACAGTTGTTATGCACCAGATGGTAGTAAACTATCTTGCAAATAACCGTCAGGGTACTCAGTCCGCGCTGACCCGTGCAGAGGTAAGCGGCGGCGGCAGAAAGCCCTGGAAGCAGAAGGGCACAGGCCACGCAAGACAGGGCTCAACAAGAGCACCGCAGTGGACACACGGCGGCGTTGTATTTGCACCAAAGCCCAGAAGCTATCGCTTCACAGTAAATAAAAAGGTAAGAAGGCTCGCAATGAAGTCTGCTTTCTCAAGCAAGCTCCAGGACAGCCAGCTCGTAGTAGTTGACAAGGTTTCTGTTGACAACTTCAGCACAAAGACGATCGCATCAATGCTTAAGGCGATCGGCGCAGATAAAAAGGCACTGATCGTTCTTGATACAGCAGATACAAAGGTAGTAAACTCTGCCAGAAATATTCCGGGCGTAAAGACCGCACAGGTTAACACCCTGAATGTATACGACATCATGAATGCTGACAAGCTCGTGATCGTTAAGGACGCTATCAGCAAGATCGAGGAGGTATACGCATGAATGCTCGTGACATCATCATAAGACCCATCATCACCGAGAAAACAATGATCGGCGTTGCAGAGGGCAAGAAATATACCTTCAAAGTTGATAAAAAGGCTACAAAGATCGATATTGCAAGGGCAGTAGAGGAAATCTTCGGCGTGAAGGTAGCTAAGGTTAATACAGTTCACGTAAGAGGCCGTATGCGCCGTCAGGGCAGAACAGAGGGCTATACCCCGTCCTGGAAGAAGGCATACGTTACCGTAACCGAGGACAGCAAGCCTATCGAGTTCTTTGAAGGCATGATGTAAGCCTGAAAACTTATACATTATATATGGTAAGTAAACAGGCAGAATGAATGGAGAGTTTGCCGCTCTCCGCAAAGCCATCATGAGGAGTGTGAAATAAATGGCAATAAAGAATTATAAACCGACTACACCGTCCAGAAGAAACATGTCGGTTGTAGATTATACGGTTCTTTCAAAGGTTGACCCGGAGAAAAGCCTCCTGGCACCGAAGAACAAGAAGTCCGGCCGTAACAGCTACGGCAGAATCACCGTTCGTCACAGAGGCGGCGGCAACAGAAAGAAGTACAGACTGATCGACTTCAAGCGCCGCAAGTTCGGCGTTGAGGCAGAGGTAAAAACCCTCGAGTACGATCCGAACAGAACAGCTCACATCGCTCTTATCGAGTACACCGACGGCACAAAGAGCTACATCCTGGCTCCTGTTGGTCTTAAGGTAGGCGACAAGGTTGTATCCGGTCCGGACGCTGATATCAAGGTAGGTAACGCTCTGCCGCTCGTTAATATTCCGATCGGTACATTCGTACACAATGTAGAGCTTTATCCCGGCAAGGGCGCACAGCTTGCAAGAAGTGCAGGCAACATGGCACAGCTCATGGCTAAGGAAAACAAGCTCGCACTGCTCAGACTTCCTTCAGGTGAGCTGAGAAACGTTCCGGAGACCTGCATGGCTACCATCGGTCAGGTAAGCAACGTTGATCACTCTAACGTGAAGATCGGTAAGGCAGGACGTAAGCGCAACATGGGTTGGAGACCGACCGTAAGAGGTTCTGTCATGAACCCGAATGACCATCCGCACGGCGGTGGTGAGGGTAAATCCCCTGTTGGACGTCCGGGTCCTGTTACTCCGTGGGGCAAGCCTGCTCTCGGATATAAGACAAGAAAGAACACACGTTCCGATAAGCTTATCGTAAAGCGCAGAAACGGTAAGTAAGGCATACAGAAAGGAGCTTTGAACAATGAGCAGAAGCGTTAAAAAGGGTCCTTATGTACAGCCTAAGCTGTTAAAAAGGGTTCAGCAGATGAACGAAACAGGCGAAAAGAAGATCCTCAAGACATGGAGCAGATCTTCAACAATATTCCCTGATTTTGTAGGTCATACATTTGCGGTCCATGACGGACGCAAGCACGTTCCGGTATATGTAACAGAGGATATGATCGGCCACAAGCTCGGTGAGTTTGCCCCGACCAGAACCTTCAAGGGTCATGCCGGAAGCAAGACATCAAAATAAGCCGAAAGGAGTGTATGAACATGGAAGCAAGGGCAGAACTTAAATACGCCCGTATTTCACCCCGTAAGGTCCAGATCGTTCTTGACCTTATCCGCAATAAGCCGTGCGATTACGCAATGGCAGTTCTGAAGCATACACCCAAGGCTGCATGTGAGGATCTTGAAAAACTTCTCAAATCAGCAATGGCAAATGCAGAGAACAATCACAATATGGACAAAGACAGACTCTATGTAGCAGAATGCTACGTTGGTCAGGGTCCGATACTCAAGAGAATCCGTCCGAGAGCTCAGGGTCGTGCATACAGGATCGACAAAAAGACCTCGCACATCACACTGGTGCTCAAGGAGAAGGAATAATCGACGGGAGGTAAAGGAATGGGCCAGAAAGTAAATCCGCACGGTCTTCGTGTTGGTGTAATCAAGAATTGGGATTCACGTTGGTTTGTAAGCGATAAGGACTTCGGCGAAACTCTCGTTGAGGACTACAACCTCCGTAAGACTCTCAAAAAGCAGCTTGCAGCTGCCGGTGTTCCGAAGATCGAAATCGAGCGTGACGCCGCTAAAGTAAGAATTCACATTCACTGCGCAAAGCCGGGCATGGTAATCGGCAAGGGCGGCGCAGAAATCGAAAAGCTCCGCCTCCAGTGCGAGAAGATGCTCGGCAAGCCCGTAGCAATCAACATCGTTGAGGTAAGAAACCCCGATGTAAATGCACAGCTCATCGCAGAGAACGTAGCACAGCAGCTCGAAAAGAGAATTTCCTACCGTCGTGCTATGAAGTCCTGCATCGGCAGAGCAATGAGACTTAATGCAAGAGGTATCAAGATCATGTGCTCCGGTCGTCTCGGCGGCGCAGAAATCGCAAGAAGTGAGCAGTATCATGAGGGAACAATTCCGCTTCAGACCCTCAGAGCTGACATCGACTACGGCTTCGCAGAGGCTAATACAACCTATGGTATAATCGGTATCAAGGTATGGCTCTATAAGGGAGAGGTTCTCCACGAGAGCCGCAAGCCTCGCAGGGAAAGAGAAGGAGGCAGCAAGTAATATGTTAATGCCTAAAAGAGTAAAGTACCGCAGAGTACACAGAGGCCGCATGACCGGTAAGGCACTCAGAGGCAACAAGGTGTCCTACGGTGAATACGGCATTCAGGCTCTCGAGCCCGGTTGGATCACAGCTAACCAGATCGAAGCAGCCCGTATCGCTATGACACGTTACTGCAAGAGATTCGGTAAGGTATGGATCAAGATCTTCCCGGATAAGCCCGTAACAAAGAAGCCCGCTGAAGTTCGAATGGGTTCCGGTAAAGGTTCACCCGAGTTCTGGGTAGCAGTTGTTAAGCCGGGCAGAGTAATGTTTGAGCTTGCAGGCGTTCCGGAGGAGACAGCAAGAGAGGCTCTTCGCCTTGCAGCTATGAAACTCCCCCTCAAGACAAAGTTTGTAACAAAGGCAGAAACGGAGGTTGATGAATAATGAAGGCTTCAGAACTCAGAGAAATGACAAATGCAGAGCTTGAAAATAAGCTCGAAAGCCTCAAAAAGGAACTTTTCAACCTGCGCTTCCAGCTTACAATCAACCAGCTTGAAAACCCGATGCGCATCAAGGCCGTAAAGAAGGATATCGCAAGAGTACAGACCGTTATCCGTCAGAACGAGCTCAGTGAGCAGGCATAAGGGGAAGGAGGAGACGAACTTTGGAAAGAAACCTTAGAAAGACCAACGTCGGCAAGGTAGTCAGCGACAAGATGGACAAGACAGTCGTTGTTGCAATTCAGGACAGCGTAAAGCATCCGCTGTACAACAAGATTATCAAGCGCACAAGAAGGCTCAAGGTTCACGATGAGAATAACGAGTGTAAAGTAGGCGACAGAGTACGCATTATGGAAACTCGTCCGCTCTCCAAGGACAAGAGATGGCGTTTAGTAGAGATAATAGAGAGGGCTAAATAATCTGCCCGTGAAAAGGAGGAACGCACTGTGATACAGCAGCAGACCTACCTCAAGGTTGCCGACAATACCGGCGCAAAGGAGCTCATGTGCATCAGAGTTCTTGGCGGTACAGGCAGGAGGTACGCAAATATAGGCGACGTTGTGGTTGCTTCGGTTAAAAAAGCAGCACCCGGCGGCGTTGTTAAGAAGGGCGACGTAGTAAAGGCAGTAATTGTACGTTCTGCAAAAGGCGTTCGCCGTGACGACGGCACATACATCCGTTTCGATGAGAATGCAGCCGTTATTATCAAGGAAGACAAAAACCCGAGGGGTACCCGTATTTTCGGGCCGGTTGCAAGAGAGCTTCGTGACCATGATTACATGAAGATCCTCTCCCTTGCTCCCGAGGTACTTTGATGGAGGTGCAGACAATGATAAAGAAGGTTCATGTAAAAACAGGCGATACAGTCGTTGTTCTGTCCGGCCGTGAAAAGGGCAAAAAGGGTAAGGTTCTCGCAGTAAGCCCCAAGGAAGGCAAGGTCATCGTAGAGAAGGTAAACCTTGTAAAGAAGCACGTCAAGCCCCGCAGAATGGGTGAGCAGGGCGGCATCGTCGAAGCAGAGGGCGCTATGTACGCTTCCAAGGTACAGATAGTTTGTCCGCGCTGCGGCAAGGCAACAAGAATTGCCCACAAGATTCTCGAGGATGGCACCAAGGATCGCATTTGCAAAAAGTGCGGCGAGGCGCTTTAAGGAGGTAAACTTTCATGGCAAGACTTAAAGATTTCTATGTAAAGGAAGCTGCTCCTGCTCTTATGAAGAAGTTCTCCTACAAGAGCGTAATGCAGATTCCGAAGCTTGACAAAATCGTCATCAACGTTGGTGCCGGTGAAGCAAGAGAAAATTCAAAGGCTATTGACGCCATTTCAGGCGATCTTGCAGCTATTACAGGTCAGAAGCCGATGGTTTGCAAGGCTAAGAAGTCAGTAGCAAACTTCAAGCTCAGAGAGGGCATGCCGATAGGCGTAAAGGTTACGCTCAGAGGCGACAAGATGTATGAGTTCATGGACAGACTCTTCAATGTAGCTCTTCCGAGAGTACGTGACTTCCGCGGAATCAACCCGAATTCCTTCGACGGCCGTGGTAACTACAACATGGGTCTGAAGGAACAGCTTATCTTCCCTGAGATCGATTTCGATAAGGTAGATAAGGTTCGCGGTATGGATATTTGCTTTGTAACAACAGCTACAACAGACGAAGAGGCTCGTGAGCTTCTCACGCTGATGGGCGCACCGTTTGCGAAATAAGGAGGGATAGTCGTGGCTAAAACATCGATGAAGGTAAAACAGCAGAGAGAACCCAAGTTCTCTACCCGTGCATACAACAGATGCAAGATCTGCGGCAGACCTCATGCTTATCTCCGTAAGTACGGCATTTGCCGTATCTGCTTCAGAGAGCTTGCTTACAAAGGCGAGATCCCGGGCGTGAAGAAGGCAAGCTGGTAAGGCTAAATAAGGAGGTAAACCGATAATGCAGATTACAGATGCTATCGCAGATCTGCTTACGAGAATTCGTAACGCAAATACTGCAAAACATGATACAGTAGAGGTTCCTGCTTCAAACATCAAGAAGGCTATCGTTCAGATCCTTCTCGACGAGGGTTACATCAAGAGCTTTACGGTTGTTGATGACGGCAAGCAGGGCATAATCAAGATCGCACTCAAGTACGGCGAGGGCAAGACCCCGGTTATCACCGGTCTGAGAAGAGTCAGCAAGCCCGGTCTTCGTATTTACAGCGACGTAGAAAATATGCCGAAGGTTATGAAGGGTCTCGGCGTTGCTATCATTTCCACATCCAAGGGCGTTATGACTGATCGTCAGGCTCGCAAGGAAAATGTTGGCGGCGAGGTTCTCGCATACATTTGGTAATGGGGGTACGATAAATGTCTCGAATTGGAAGAAAACCCGTAAATATTCCCGCCGGCGTTGAGGTTAAGATCAATGACGGTGAAATCACGGTAAAGGGCCCCAAGGGCACACTTACCCAGAAATATCATCCGAACATGGAAGTCAAGGTTGAGGGCAACGAAATCATCGTTAGCCGTCCGAACGACGAAAAGCTCAACCGTTCACTTCACGGACTTACCCGTTCAAACATCCACAACATGGTTGTAGGTGTTACAGAGGGCTTCCAGAAGGAGCTCGACGTAAACGGCGTCGGCTACCGTGTACAGAAGCAGGGCAAAAACCTTGTTATGAACCTGGGTTATTCACATCAGGTAATAGTATCCGATAATGATGACATCACAATCGAAGCTCCGACTCCGAACAAGATCATCATCAAGGGTATCGACAAGCAGAAGGTCGGCCAGTTTGCTGCGGAAGTAAGAGAAAAGCGTCCGCCGGAGCCTTATAAGGGCAAGGGCATCAAGTATGTTGACGAAGTCATCCGCCGCAAGGAAGGTAAAGCCGGTAAGGGTAAGAAGTAATAAAGGAGTGAATCAACCATGGTTAAAAAGTCTGATACAAATAAAGCCAGACTTACTCGTCACAAGAGGGTCAGAGGTAAGATCAGCGGTACTGCAGATCGTCCCCGCCTTAATGTTTTCCGCTCCACAAACAACATTTATGCTCAGATCATCGATGATGTAAAGGGCGTAACACTTGCTGCAGCTTCCACGCTGGACAAGGAAATCGAGGGTAACGGCGGAAACAAGGAAGCTGCCCGCAAGGTTGGCGCTCTCATCGCTAAGAGAGCTGCTGATAAGGGCATTACAGACGTAGTTTTTGACAGAGGCGGATATATTTTCCACGGCCGTGTCAAGGAACTCGCAGAGGGCGCTCGCGAGGGCGGCCTGAAGTTCTAAGTAAGGAGGAGTAACTTTGGCTATCATCGACGGATCTACATTAGATATGAAGGAGCACGTAGTTGCTATCAACCGTGTTTCTAAAACAGTAAAGGGCGGTCGTATCTACAAGTTTGCCGCTCTCGTTGTAGTCGGCGACGGCAACGGCACGGTAGGCTTCGGAATCGGCAAGGCCGGTGAAGTTCCGGATGCAATCCGCAAGGGCATCGAAGATGCAAAGAAGAACCTGATGAAGGTTTCTCTTAAGGGCACAACGATTCCCCACGAGGTAATGGGCGTTTACGGCGCAGGCAAGGTTCTTATGAAGCCCGCTGCTCCCGGTACCGGTGTTATCGCCGGCGGTCCGGTTCGTGCAGTAATCGAGGCTGTAGGAATCAAGGATATCAGAACGAAGGCTCTTCGCTCAAACAACCCCTGCAACGTAGTTCGTGCTACACTCGCAGGTCTTCAGAGCCTCAGAACAGCGGACGAGGTTGCAGCCGTTCGTGGTAAAACAGCAAAGGAAATCTTATAATATTGGGAGGAAAGCAATATGGCACAGCTCAAAATTACTCTGAAAAAGAGTTTGATCGGCAGACCGAAGGACCAGATTGCTACTGCTCAGTCTCTCGGACTCAGAAAGCCGGGAAACACTGCGGTTCAGCCCGATAACATCCAGACCAGAGGTAAGGTGGCAAAGATCAGCCATCTCATCGAGGTTTCGGAAGCTTAATAGGGGAGGTGCGATAAAATGAATTTGCACGAACTTTCACCTGCTGAGGGCTCAACAAAGTCCTCCAGAAGAATAGGCAGAGGCCACGGCTCAGGCTGGGGCAAGACAGCAGGCAAGGGTCATAAGGGTCAGAAGGCTCGTTCGGGCGGCAGCATCCGTCCCGGTTTTGAAGGCGGTCAGATGCCGCTTCAGAGACGTATTCCGAAGAGAGGTTTCAACAATATCTTTGCTAAGAAGATCGTTTCTGTAAACGTTGGTTCTCTTGAGGTATTCGAGGACGGCGCTGAGGTAACAGCAGCAGCTCTTATCGAAAAGGGTATCATCAAGAAGGAATACGACGGTGTAAAGATCCTCGCCGGCGGCAAGCTTTCAAAGAAGCTGGATGTCAAGGCATCAGCATTCTCGGAGACAGCAAAGCAGAAGATCGAAGCTGCGGGAGGAAAGGCAGAGGTGATCTGATTTGTTCAAGACAATCGCTAATGCCTGGAAGGTACCTGATCTGAGAAAGAAAATGCTCTTCACGATCTTCATCGTGTTCATTTTCAGAGTCGGATCGGTCATTCCGGTACCGTTCCTCGATGTAGACGCCCTCAAAGCTCTTACAGCAAACTGGAACGATACAAACAATATGCTCTCGTACATCGATACATTTTCGGGCGGTGCGTTTTCGAACGCAACACTCTTCGCAATGTCAGTTACCCCGTACATCAACTCTTCAATTATAATGCAGCTCCTCACAGTTGCCATTCCGGCACTTGAGAGACTTGCTAAAGAGGGTACGGAAGGCAGAAAGAAGATCGCCACAATCACCAGATATGTTACTGTCGGCCTTGGTATTATCCAGGGTACCGCATATTACATTTATCTGCTCCGCTCCGGTATCGTGAAATTCAATCAGTTCGATTTCAGCGGCGTATTTGCAGCAGTAACGATCGTCCTTGTTTTCACCGCCGGTACCGCACTTATGATGTGGCTCGGCGAGCAGATCAACCAGAACGGACTCGGAAACGGTATCTCTATCCTCCTGTTCGTTGGTATTATCGCAAGACTGCCGGTTACTTTCGGTCAGCTTTGGTACTACTTCAACCTCGGACTTGCAGGACAGACACAGTATATCATCTATCCGATCGTCTTCCTGGTACTTTTCCTCATCGTGATCTGGGTAATCGTATTTATGAACGATGCGGAACGCCGTATTCCCGTACAGTACGCAAAGCGTGTTGTCGGTCGTAAAATGTACGGCGGTCAGAGCACACACCTGCCCATTAAGGTAGGTCTTTCAGGTGTAATGCCTATCATCTTCGCAAGCTCAATCCTGTCCATTCCGCAGACGATTCTGCTGTTCATGGGCGGCATCGAGAACGTAAAGTCCGACTTCTGGAAGGGCTTCTTCAATGCGTTCGATATGGGCGGCTGGCTTTACATCGTGCTCTACTTTGTAATGATTATCGGTTTCGCTTACTTCTATGTAACGATTCAGTATAATCCGCTGGAAATGTCAAACAATCTTCGTCAGAACAACGGCACTATCCCCGGTATCCGGCCGGGTAAGCCTACAACGGACTTTATCGCTAAGATAATTTCCAAGATCACGCTGATAGGCGCACTGTTCCTCGCATTCATTGCAATTCTCCCGCTCATCTTCTCAGATGTAACGGGTATGAGCAGAATGATGATGGGCGGCACGTCAGTAATCATTCTTGTCGGCGTAGCACTCGAAACAATGAGACAGCTCGAATCTCAGTTAATGATGCGTCATTATAAGGGATTCCTCGATTAATTATTCAGACGAAAGGAGCAAAAACTTATGAACATTATTCTACTTGGCGCCCCCGGTGCGGGCAAAGGCACACAGGCAGAGGTTATTTGTGAACGTTTGAACATTCCCACAATTTCAACCGGAAATATCATCAGAGCAGCGCTGAAAACCGGTACAGAGATGGGTTTGAAGGCTAAGTCCTTCATTGAAGCAGGCGCACTCGTTCCTGATGAGGTCGTAATCGGCATCATCAAGGAGCGTCTTGCAGAGGATGACTGCAAAAACGGCTTCATCCTTGACGGCTTCCCGAGAACCATCCCCCAGGCCGAGGCTCTGGACGCTATGGGTATCGTTATCGACAAGGTAATCGATATTGAGGTTACCGACGAGGCGATCGTAAGAAGAATGTCCGGACGCCGTGTCTGCGAGAAGTGCGGCGCAAGCTATCATCTTGAGTACAAGCTTCCTGCAAAGGAAGGAGTTTGCGACAAATGCGCAGGCGCCCTTGTTCAGCGTAAGGATGACCATCCCGATACAGTAAAAGCTCGTCTTGAGGTTTATCATAACGAAACCGAGCCTCTCAAAGCATATTATGAGAAGCAGGGCAAGCTTTCAGTAGTCGAAGGACAGGCAACGATCGAGGACACAACCGCCCTCATCCTCAAGGCTGTTGAAGGCTGATATATGGTGATCCTGAAAAGTGCCCGTGACCTGTCGGTCATGAGGGAAGCGGGCAGAATTTCATCCGGAGCTTTGCATGCTGCCGGACGGGCTGTAAGACCGGGTGTATCTACACTCGAGCTTGACACTATAATTCGTGAGTACATCGAGAAACACGGGGCTCGTCCCTCGTTTCTCGGTTACGGCGGATTCCCGGCCAGTGCATGTATTTCGGTGAATAATGTAGTCATCCACGGCATACCGGGTAAAGATCAGATCCTTCGCGACGGCGATATCGTAAGTATTGATACAGGCGCCTTCTATAAAGGATGGCACGGGGACAATGCTTATACCTTCCCCTGCGGAAACGTCTCCGAGGAAGCGAAGCACCTGATGGAAACAACTCAGAAGGCACTGTTTGAGGGAATAAGCAAGGCGATTCCCGGAAATCGCATCGGTGATATCGGTGCAGCGGTGCAAAGGTATGCTGAGGCACGCAGTTACTCGGTGGTCAGAGACTTTGTCGGCCACGGAGTAGGTGCGAAGCTGCATGAAGATCCCAACGTACCCAATTACGGCACACCGGGACATGGTGTGCGTCTGCTGCCGGGTATGGTAATTGCAATCGAGCCAATGATAAATGCAGGCTCCCGGCGTGTACGGGTGCTTGAGGACGGCTGGACAACGGTAACGGCTGACGGAAGGCTTTCCGCTCACTTTGAGCATACGGTAGCCATAACGTCTAAAGGCCCCGTTATCCTGACACAGCCCTGAGAAGAGGTGACGATATGAACCTGCAAAGAGGAAGCGTCGTCTGCTCAAGGGCAGGGCACGATAAAGGCAGCTTTTTTGCGGTAATAAGCATGCACGACGGGTTTGCGTTCGTTGCGGACGGTAAAGGCCGTACGGCGGAAAAACCCAAAAAGAAGAATGTACTTCATCTTGCTTGTACCGCTACGATTCTCAGCGATGAGATCTTAAACGACGACAGTAAAATTCGACAGGCGCTGAAGGCTTTTAACAGCCGGCGCACTCAGGGAGGTAATCTGATTGTCTAAGGAAGACGTAATTGAGGTAGAGGGTATCGTAAAAGAGGCTCTTCCGAACGCACAGTTCAAAGTTGAGCTTCCCAACGGACACACAATCCTTGCTCATATTTCCGGAAAGCTCAGGATGAATTTCATCCGAATTCTTCCGGGTGACAAGGTTAAAGTAGAAATGTCGCCGTATGACCTTACAAAGGGTCGTATTTCATGGCGAAGCAAGTAAATCCTACGTGGCTTAGAAAGGAATGATAACACGATGAAAGTCAGACCTTCAGTTAAGAAAATTTGCGAAAAGTGCAAGGTTATAAAGCGCAACGGTAAAATCATGGTTATCTGTGAAAACCCGAAGCACAAGCAGCGTCAGGGTTAATGACGCATAAATATAAGCGGAGGTGCGAAAGTAAATGGCACGTATTTCAGGTGTAGATTTGCCGAGAGATAAAAGAGTCGAGATCGGACTTACTTATATCTACGGTATCGGAAGAAAGACATCAAATGACATTCTCGCAGCAACAGGAGTAAATCCCGACACAAGAGTAAGGGATCTTACCGAGGAGGATATCTCCAAGCTCAGAGAGTATATCGACCATAACTGCAGAGTAGAAGGTGACCTCAGAAGAGACATCGCTTTCGATATTAAGAGACTGATCGAAATCGGTTGCTACAGAGGTATCCGTCACCGTACCAATCTTCCCGTTCGTGGTCAGCGCAGCAAGACCAATGCCCGTACAAGAAAGGGCAAGAGGAAGACAATGGCTAACAAGAAGAAGTAATCAGGGAGGAATAACTGATGGCAGTTCAGAAAGGTGCTAAAAAGGCAACTGTACGCAGACGCCGTGAGCGCAAGAATATCGAAAAGGGCGCAGCGCACATTCAGTCAACATTCAACAATACTATTGTAACAATATCAGATGTTCAGGGTAATGCAATTTCCTGGGCAAGTGCAGGCGAGCTCGGCTTCAGAGGCTCCAGAAAGTCTACTCCGTTCGCAGCTCAGAGCGCAGCAGAAACTGCTGCAAAGGCTGCTATGGAGCACGGCATGAAGAGCGTTGAAGTATACGTTAAGGGTCCGGGCGCAGGAAGAGAAGCAGCTATCCGTGCTCTTCAGTCCGCAGGTCTCGAGGTCAGCATGATCAAGGATGTTACCCCGATCCCCCACAACGGTTGCCGTCCTCCGAAGAGAAGACGTGTATAATTTAATGGAGGTGCAATTGAAATGGCAGTAAACAGAGATCCGATCCTTAAGAGATGCAGATATCTCGGCATCAGCCCGACAGTTGTCGGCATCGATAAATCATCAAAGAGAAACCCGAACGCTAACAGCAGAAGAAAGGTTTCTGAATATGGTATCCAGCTGAAGGAAAAGCAGAAGCTGAAGTTCATCTACGGCGTTCTGGAGAAGCCCTTCCACCACTACTTTGAGCTTGCTTCAAAGATGGAAGGTCAGGCTGGTAACAACCTTATCACAATTCTCGAGTCCCGTCTTGATAACATTGCTTTCAGAATGGGTCTGGCACTTACAAGAAGAGATGCAAGACAGATCGTTACTCACGGTCACCTTCTCGTAAACGGCAAGAGAGTTGACATTCCGTCCTACAGAGTAAAGGTAGGCGACGTAATTACTCTTCGCGATCAGAGCAAGAGCAGCTCTAAGTTCAAGGCAGCAGTAGAACAGACAGCAAGCAGAACAACTCCTCTCTGGCTTGAGACCAACAAGGAAGAGTTCTCAGCTAAGGTAGTAAGAATGCCCCAGATCGAGGATATCGATTACGAGGTAGCTCCGCACCTTATCGTCGAGTTGTACTCCAAGTAATCCGTAGATTGTCCGGTTACACAAAGAGGCGGCATCGCCGCCGCATATCAAGGAGGTTAGCTGATGTTCGAATTTCAAAAGCCAAGAATTGATACGACCGAATTATCGGAGGACGGTAAGTTCGGCAGATTTGTCGTAGAGCCCCTGGAGAGAGGCTTCGGCAATACGCTCGGCAACAGCCTGCGCAGAGTACTCCTTTCCTCGCTGGAGGGTGTAGCTGTTACATCGATCAAGATCGACGGTGTGCTTCACGAATTTTCAACCGTGCCCGGCGTCAAGGAGGACGTTACGGCAATCGTGCTCAATATGAAGGGTCTGATTGCAAAGCTCCACTGCGAGGGACAGAAAACGGTTGAAATCAGCGCCGAAGGTCCTTGTATCGTGACTGCGGATTCCATCAAAAAGGACGCAGAGGTAGAAATACTGAATCCCGAAATGCACATTGCCACCCTGGGCGAGGGCGCAAAGCTCAATATGGAGATTACGCTCAGCAAGGGCAGAGGCTATGTGTCGGCGGAACGCAACAAGGAAGAGATGTCGAAGGGCGTGTCGGTTATCGGCGTGCTCCCGATAGATTCCATATATACTCCTGTGCTGAAGGTTAACTATAACATTGACAACACCCGTGTAGGTCAGATCACTGACTACGACAGACTTACGCTCGACGTATGGACAAACGGCGTTATCAATGCACAGGAGGCTGTCTCTCTTGCGGCTAAGGTTCTGACAGAACATCTGAATCTGTTCGTAAACCTTTCCGATAAGGGCTCAAGCACCGAAGTAATGGTAGAAAAGAACGATCATGGCAAGGAAAAGGCTCTTGAAATGACTATTGAAGAGCTTGATCTTTCAGTTCGTTCGTTCAACTGCCTCAAGAGAGCTAATATCAACACGGTTGAGGATCTGATAAATAAGACTGAGGACGAGATGATGAAGGTTCGTAATCTCGGACGCAAGTCTCTTGACGAAGTTATCGACAAGCTCAACAAGCTGGGCTTTTCGCTTCGCAGCAACGATGATTAATTTTACCTAAAAGGAGTTGAATATCGATGCCGGGAACAAGAAAACTGGGCAGAGAGACTGCTCACAGAACGGCAATGCTCAGAGCAATGGTAACATTCCTGCTCGAGAACGGCAAGATCGAAACAACTGTCACCAGAGCGAAGGAAGTAAGCTCACTGACAGAGAAGTTTATCACAATAGCTAAGGTTGAAAACCTTACAAATAAGCGTGCGGCTATGGCGTTCATCACAAAAGAGGACGTTGTAAACAAGCTCTTTACAGAGATCGCACCGAAGTATGCAGACAGAAACGGCGGCTACACTCGTATCACAAAGATCGGACCCCGTCGTGGCGATGCTGCTGAGATGGCAGTTATCGAGCTTATCTGATAAACTTACCCCCATCCGATACGTCGGGTGGGGGATTTTTTATGTTATGTAATTGTCAAATGAATTAATTTATAAAAATGGTCTAGTTAACGAATAAATGAAATAAAACTAAACATATCGACAAAATAAACAAAAAATTTCAAGAAATTCGTTTAAAACTATTATTTATTTTTTTTGAAAAAGTTATATAATAAAAATATAAACTATTACTATTTTTAGGAGGTTTTGTGCTATGAAAAAATTTTCTTGTTTAGTTTTATGCATTGTTATCTTATCGCTTTCATTTATCTTTTGTGCCGTACCTGTTAGTGCTGTCACGTACATAGAAACTATTACACTTAATACAAATGCTGTGAAATCTTTGAATCCTGGTGATACTGTAAAATATTATTTTACCGCATCATCCTCAGGGTTATATGCTGTTGAAACAACTGGTACAACCGATACATATGCAACTGTAACTGCGTATGATAAAAATAATGTTTTACAGACATATGCAGATGATGACAGTGGAGTTGGTGATAATTTTAATATTGGATTTTATCAAAAACAAAACACAGTTGCCGTTATTACAGTTAATCATCATGGATCGTCAAGTGGTATGTTTACAATACATGTACATAGACAAAAAGCTAATGTGTATACATATGACTATTCAGGTTCGTCATATCCATCACTAAATACTTATTCACATGCGTCTACTCCTGTAAATATTTGTACTGATGCTGGTTATTTTTCAACGAATTATAAAGATAAGGAATATAATTTTTTTAAATCGTATATTAGCCCGACTAACGAAAGTAATACTAATGCAGAAGTATTCATGTTTTCAGGTCATGGTAGCGCAGGATATGCATATCCATTAGGGAGTAGAGTTATTTCGTATTTAGATTTACAAAGTATAAATGGATTTAAAATGCCTAATACGAAAATAGCATTATGGAATTCATGTTATTCTGCATTTTATCCATCAGGAACTACTCCTCCAGATCCGGGATCAGGATACTATTTAGGTAGTTTAATACAAGCGTCACATTGGTCTGGTGCGAGAAGTGTAATTGGATGGACTGATGAGATTTTTTCGAATGATGTAAAAAACTGGACAGATGAATTCTTTCAAGAATTAGATGATGGGCAGACTGTACTGAATGCAGCGCTAAGTGCTGGACACAATTTTTTGTTACCAGATAACTCATGCGTTTCAAAATGGAATCTTATTGGTTCAACATCAACTGTATTAACTCAGCCACAAGTAAATATAAAAGGAAATAATTTTGAAAATGAAGTAGTGAACAAGGATGATTTTTTGGATGATTTGAGAGAATATGATTATACTACATTTGAGTTTGAGAATGGTGTAACACGATATTATAAAACAGTAAATGGTATCCTTACAAATGATTACTATGATGTGTATGGTGATATCATATTAAAATCAGATGAAACTATTTCTGCTTCTGATATTTCCCAGATTGAAGCATTGTGTCTAAGTATTAATTATGCATATAAAGCTGTTTCTAATGAAAGTATCACAATTAATGGGGAGTTATACAGTAATTTGATATCAGAAAATGAAGTAATGATGAGTGTAAAAAAAGATAACAACATTAAAATAGTTGATTTTTTGACTTCAATATATGAAAATGAAGATGGTTTCCATGAAAAACAGGTTAATTGTAGAGATTTGATAACTGGTGAAATATTAGGCTATGAACAGCTTATAAATTAACAGAAAGCGAGGGAATAATATGGATAAACAAGAGAATGAATTGATCCACGATAAGAAAAAAGCCGGAAATGCAGGATTGATAGTAAAGTCCGTACTTGCGGTGCTGATGCTTGGGTGTCTGATCTTTTATCTGCTCTATGATCCGTACTCATTTGATATCATCCCGAAGCTTAACGCCCGCTTCAAGTATGCGCTGCCGTATATCCTGCTGCTATCAGTTCCGATGATCTATTTCGTTTCCGCTGCCTTTGATCTTGTGTACGTGAAAAAGAACAAAGAAAAACTATCAGCATTTACCATTGTAGTATTTGTTGTTTCGTTCGTAGTGACTATTGCTCTTATGCTGGCTCTGTTTTTGCAGCGATATTTTGTTTAGGGGGGAAACATTATGGGTACTGAGAATAAAGCTGCCGGCTCATCAAAAAATAAAGCTGTAAAAATAATCAGCATTGTCATGCTTGTAATGTTTGTATTGTTTTTGCTGATCCCGAAAAGGAATATACACAAAGAGTACACAACTATTGAATATCGTGCTCCGGCATATATAGTTATAGTGCGTGAAGTACATATTGACGGTTATGATGACTTGACTGTCCTTCCGTTCCCGTTTTCGATGATGAACTGGGAGCATATAGAAAAGGCAACAGGGAAAAATAAATGATCAGATTATTTCGGAAGAGGCTGTCGCGATGGCGGCCTCTTTTGTTGGTTATAACGTCTGTGTTTGCGGTGTGGCAGGGCAAATAAAACAAGCTGTTGATGTTATTATAATAGCAATTACTTGACAATGTATATACGAATTGATATAATATATATCAGAAGGAGGTGTAGAATATGACACAGGTCAATTTCAGGATCGATGATGAAGTTAAAGAAAACGCAGAAAGTGCGTTGAAAGCAATGGGGCTTACTATGTCTGCAGCTATTACAATGTTCCTGACGAAGGTTGCCAGAGAAAGACGGATCCCTTTTGAAGTAACTGCCGACCCGTTTTACAGCGCAGAAAATATGACTGAGCTTGAAAGACGTATTAATAGTGTCAAAGCCGGAAAAAGCACTCTGAAAGAACATGATCTGATAGAGGTGGATGAAGAATGAAGCTGATATGGCAGGACGAAGCATGGGATGAATACCTCTATTGGCAGATGCAGGATAAGAAAACATTCAGAAAGATCAACAGGCTGTTAAACGATATTAAGAGAAATGGTTATAATAGTTCCGGAAAGCCCGAACCTCTGAGGGGCAATTTGTCAGGCTATTGGAGTGTAAGGATAGATGAAAAAAATCTGATCGTTTTTCGCATAAACGATGATTGTGTCGAAATTTATCAATGCAGTACACACTATGGTGATAAATAGAACCGTTTTTCAGCGAACCGGGTTTCGCCCGTCATCCCTGAAAAAACAGCCGCGCGGCGATGAATTTGCCTTACTGCATCAGAGCGAGCGCCGGCGTGTCTCCGGTCTTGCCAAAAGATAGGTTATGTGCTAAACTTATATGCAGATGATATTATGCACCGGTGTATATATGAGGTGAAAAAATGGCAGAAACAGTCAGTAAATATGTGCAGTGCCCGAAATGTGAGCAGCAGTCTATGACAGAGATACTAATAAGCGGAAATACCGTGCAGGATAAGCACCTGCGTGAATTGATCTTCGACGAAAAGGTCTTTCGGTGGAAATGCAAGAAATGCGGCTTTAGCTCACGTTATCAGCATCCGCTGCTGTACAGCGATATCGAACGTGGCTTCATGGTGTACTATATCCCGAATGTGGAGCGCATGCGCGTTGCGGATGATAAGCTGGACGGGGAGTTCTCTGAGCTTGTAAACATCAAAAAACGCATAGTCCCGGATATAAACGCGATGAAGGAAAAAATAGTCATTTTTGAAAACGGTCTCAACGACTATGCAATGGAGCTTACAAAGCTTGCCGTTGCGGATGTCGTTTCCAAGGAGACGCAGCACAATGTCTACGCCGGATATTTCACAGAAATGAGCGAGGAAAAAAACAGCGTGACCTTCCAGTTTTTTGTCGGCGGCGAGCGTCGTTCATATATTCAGACAACAAGACTTGAGGTTTACCGTCGCTCTATGGATATCGTGCGCCGCTATTTCCCGAAGGAGGATAAACAGGGCGGTTTCCTGAATGTCGGCAGCGAATGGGCAAAGAAGGCGCTGGAAGAATATAAGAACAAGAGATAGTACCGATAAGCCTGCTTGCTGAAGGTCTGTTTTTATTGCTGAAATGAGGTGCTGTTATGGCTTTTTCGGGCACACCGCCGTGGAAGGATCTGGGCTATACCGAAATGGAATGGAAGGCTCTGCCTCAAACACAAAAGCGCAAGGAAAGAATAAAGCTTTTTCAGGTACGCTGCTTTTGTTATTGTGTCTATTGTGGCATCATTTCTCATTATCGGTATTATTGCTTTTCTGAATTATCTGCAGCATCTGACACTGGGATACTGAGCTATGTTAATTTTTTTTAAAAAATCGTAAAAAAATTGCAAAAAACCATAGAAATTGACAATGGTTTATGATATAATAGGTTAAAGCGGCCGATAATCTGCAGCAGTCATTTTGCAGAACGCTTCGGTCGATTAATAAAAATCCGGGAGGTAATATTCCAATGGCTAAGAAATGGGTCTATTTGTTCACAGAGGGTAACGCTAATATGCGTGAGCTCCTCGGCGGTAAGGGCGCTAACCTTGCTGAAATGACCACAATCGGTCTTCCTGTTCCGCAGGGCTTTACTATTACAACAGAGGCTTGTACTCAGTATTATGAGGACGGCAGAAAAATCAACGATGAAATCCAGGCACAGATCATGGAGTACATCGATAAGATGGAAGAGATCACCGGCAAAAAGTTCGGCGATAAGGAAAATCCGCTTCTCGTTTCCGTTCGTTCGGGCGCAAGAGCTTCCATGCCCGGCATGATGGATACAATCCTTAACCTCGGTCTTAACGAGGAAGTTGTTGAGGTTCTCGCTGAGAAATCCGGCAACCCGCGTTGGGCTTATGACTGCTACAGAAGATTCATCCAGATGTTCTCCGACGTTGTTATGGAGGTTGGTAAGAAGTACTTCGAGCAGCTCATCGACAAGATGAAGGAAGAGAAGGGCGTTACTCAGGATATCGAGCTTGACGCTGACGATCTGAAGAAGCTGGCTGAGCAGTTCAAGGCTGAGTATAAGGCTAAGATCGGCGAGGACTTCCCGTCTGATCCGAAGGTTCAGCTCATGGAAGCAGTTAAGGCTGTATTCCGTTCATGGGACAACCCGAGAGCAAATGTTTACCGTCGTGACAACGATATCCCGTATTCATGGGGTACTGCCGTTAACGTACAGTCAATGGCATTCGGTAACATGGGTGACGACTGCGGTACCGGCGTTGCCTTCACACGTGACCCGGCTACAGGCGCTAAGGGTCTGTTCGGTGAGTTCCTTACAAACGCACAGGGCGAAGACGTTGTTGCAGGCGTTCGTACCCCGATGCACATCCAGGAGATGGCAGACAAGTTCCCGGAGGCATTCGCTCAGTTCACTGAGGTTTGCAAGACTCTGGAGGATCACTATAGAGATATGCAGGACATGGAGTTTACCGTTGAACACGGCAAGCTGTACATGCTCCAGACCAGAAACGGTAAGAGAACTGCACAGGCTGCTCTCAAGATCGCTTGTGACCTCGTTGACGAGGGCATGAGAACAGAGAAGGAAGCTGTTGCAATGATCGATCCGAGAAATCTCGACACACTGCTTCACCCGCAGTTCGACGCTGCTGCTGTTAAGGCTGCAACTCCGATCGGCAAGGGTCTCGGTGCTGCTCCTGGTGCTGCTTGCGGCCAGGTAGTATTCACTGCTGAGGACGCTAAGGCTTGGGCAGACGCTGGCAAGAAGGTTGTTCTGGTTCGTCTCGAGACCTCACCTGAGGAT
This sequence comes from uncultured Eubacteriales bacterium, assembly GCA_900315875.1. Lineage (GTDB taxonomy): Bacteria > Bacillota > Clostridia > Oscillospirales > Acutalibacteraceae > UBA1213. The sequence continues at coordinate 48,541 of ONAX01000003.1, forward strand.
ATCGAAGGCATGAAGGCTGCTCAGGGTATCCTGACAGTTCGCGGCGGTATGACCTCTCACGCAGCAGTTGTTGCTCGTGGTATGGGTTCCTGCTGCGTATCCGGCTGCTCCGCTATCGTAATGGACGAGGAGAACAAGAAGTTCACACTCGGCGGCAAGGAGTACAAAGAGGGCGACGTAATCTCCTTCGACGGTACTACCGGTAACATCTACGACGGCGCTATCCCGACAGTTGACGCTAAGATTGCAGGCGAATTCGGCAGAATCATGGCTTGGGCTGACAAGTACAGAAGACTCAAGGTAAGAACAAATGCTGATACACCTGCTGACGCTAAGAAGGCTCGTGAGCTGGGCGCAGAAGGCATCGGTCTCTGCCGTACAGAGCACATGTTCTTCGAGGGCGACAGAATTGACGCATTCAGAGAGATGATCTGCTCCGATACAGTTGAGGAGAGAGAAGCTGCTCTGGCTAAGATTCTCCCCGTACAGCAGGGCGACTTCGAGGCTCTCTACGAGGCACTCGAGGGCAACCCCGTAACAATCAGATTCCTCGATCCGCCGCTTCACGAGTTCGTTCCCACCGAGGAAGAGGACATCAAGAAGCTGGCTGACGCTCAGGGCAAGACAGTTGAGAAGATCAAGGCTATCATTGATTCTCTGCATGAGTTCAACCCGATGATGGGTCATCGTGGCTGCCGTCTGGCTGTTACATATCCTGAAATCGCAAAGATGCAGACTTCCGCTGTAATCCGTGCTGCTATCAACGTTCAGAAGAAGCATCCGGATTGGAAGGTTGAGCCTGAGATCATGATCCCGCTCGTAGGCGACATCAAGGAGCTCAAGTATGTCAAGAAGGTAGTAGTTGAGACAGCTGACGCTGAAATCGCTGCTGCTGGCGCTGACCTCAAGTATGAAGTTGGTACAATGATCGAGATCCCGAGAGCTGCTCTTACAGCTGACGATATCGCTAAGGAAGCTGAGTTCTTCTGCTTCGGTACCAATGACCTTACCCAGATGACCTTCGGCTTCAGCCGTGACGATGCTGGTAAGTTCCTTGAGGCTTACTATGACGCTAAGATCTTCGAGAACGATCCGTTCGCAAAGCTCGACCAGACAGGCGTTGGCAAGCTGATGGAAATGGCTATCAAGCTCGGCAAGGGCGTTCGTCCCGAACTCCACTGCGGTATCTGCGGCGAGCACGGCGGCGACCCGTCTTCCGTAGAGTTCTGCCATAAGATTGGTCTTGACTATGTATCCTGCTCACCGTTCAGAGTTCCGATCGCTCGTCTGGCTGCTGCTCAGGCTGCAATCAACGAGGGCTGATTACCTGATATAGTGAACAAATAGCAAAAAATCATCCCGGAACCGGCTGATGTCGGCTCCGGGTTTTTTTATGAATTTTTTATTTTTTTAGTGAACCTTTTGCAGCCGTGGATTATCTAATTAGTAAAAGAAATAATAAAGGAGTGATCCGATATGAAAAAAGAGGATCTGAAAACAATGTACGGAACACCGGGCGAGAGCTTCCATCAGACTGTCGTGCAGACGCTTGACAGTCTTGAGGAGAAACCAAATGGACGCTCACACGGCAGCAAAAGGAAAAAGCTGATTGCAATTGTCGCTGTAGCTGCAGCACTCGGAATGCTGACTGTTACGGCTGCTGCGACGGGATTGTTCGGCTTGGTCGCGACCAGGACAGGAACCTACGGACTGAATATTAAGGTCTATGACGACGGCTCCAAAGGCAGTATTGCGCAGGGAATGAATATGAAATTCGGCTATATGCCCGAAGCATACACTAAGGGAAAGATTTATAATAGCTGGGCTGAATACCGCGCTGACGAAGAATATTTCAACGCATATATACTGTATACTGACGATTATGAAACTGACTATACAAATGTTATTGAAACGTCAGAAACTGAATATGACGGACATAAGACACTGTACATAACATTCAAGGAAGCTGAAAACAGAGATACATTATTCTATGCATCACTCAAGTATTTTGACGAGTATAAATGCATGGTATGCTGCAACTGCTCCGATTATGACGAATTGGTGAAAATAACTGAAAATGTGACTGTTGAGCCTGCACCGGCTGATCAGAAGCCAGCGGACGTAAGGGATGACTCTGACGATGATATGGAGCCGGGTGCGCTGATAGATTATTCAAGAAATGGCACCGGATTCAGGGATGCGTTTTTGTCAAACAAGGTCAAGCAGGCAAAGATCGGAGAGGCCATCGAACTTAGCATTGCAGATTACGATTGCGAAGCAATGAAACTGACTGCGAAAGTGAAATCTGTTAAGGAACAGGACAACATTGACGGACTGGATAAAAAGGATTTCGTTAATCTGGGTCTGGAAACAACTTATGATTTGTTCTTCAACGGTGACGGTACGTTGGTAAAAGAAAAAACAGAAACATATTATGGGGGCGCTGATGAAAATAACCTCGGCACAGCAAAGGAAGTTACATATACGAGACATTTCAACATTATAGAAATGGAGCTTACTGCCGACGGTGATATTAATGATCTTCATAGGGTGTTCGGCACGGATTCATTCATCTTCAAGGACAACTGCTACTTTGAATACATGGATTTCGATTCTGCCCGTTCAATGCTGATATACAGCACAAGCTCAAATAAAAAGCTGAGCCTGAAAAAGGGTGAAGTATTAACCTTAAAAATCGGTATTCTCTCGGAAAATGATACCGCGGAAAACACATATCTTTCTATCTCTGCAATAGATGCACCGGAATGCAATTATCAGAATTACATGGTAAAAATCAAAGAGTGAGGTGTAAGGCATGACCAAGGAAACTTTTACAGACCTTGTCCTCAAAAGTGAACAGACACTCTACAGCATATCAATGTCAATGTTGAAAAACCCTGCAGACTGTGAGGATGCCGTTCAGATGGCTATCCTCACTGCCTATGAAAAGCTTGACACGTTAAGGCATGAAAAGTATTTCAGAACATGGCTGGTACGTATCCTGATAAATGTCTGCAACAAATCTCTGAATGACCGGAAAAAGATAATTAATATCGAAGAATACAGTAATTCAGCGGAGCCGTCTGTACCATCAGGCGAAAAAATCGTTGAGGTACGTATGGCGCTGGAAGCTTTGCCGGTGAAGATAAGGCAGACTATGGTGCTGTTTTACATTGAAGAATTCACTATTACCGAAATCAAGGAAATACTCAGAATTCCCGAGGGAACTGTAAAAAGCAGACTGTCAAAGGGACGTCAGCTTATGAGGGAAAAGCTGGATGACTATCCGGCTTGTCTGAATTGAGCGTACACTGCATACTCACTGCCGAAAGACGGAACAAAAAAGGCTGTTGCACCATAATCAGTGCAACAGCCTTTGATTATTTTTCTTTTTTATGGTCACTGTCGGAGCATGCATGGCAGCCCGAACAGCTGCCGCATCCGCTGCAGCCTTCACATCCTGAGCAGCCGCATATGCTTTTGCCCTTTTTCTTCTTTTTTATCAGATAAACAATGTCAAATATCAGAATTGCGGCAATTATCGCGGAAATAATTATCGTAGCCGCATTCGATGCAATAAAATCGAGCATTGTTGGTCACTCTCCTTATTGTGGTGCAGCTGAAAGCTTGTATTTATTATGTTTATGATAACTTGGTTACTCAAACAGATCTTCGCTGAGTGTTCTGATAATCTTTTTCCGGGCTTCTGTTTCGCTGGTATCTTTTATAAATGAAATAGCATCGCCTGCGGATACGCCCTCATCCAGACACAGCGGCAGTGCCGTGTATATGCCGCCGCACTTAACGGTCATGTATTCTTCTGATATGGATACAACGGTGATATCTCCGCCGGGGATGGCACGCATGCAGTCGCCCTCGCATACTTTTCCTAAAAGTGCTGCGGGTACAGAAAAGCTGCGGTCGTCTGAAAGCTCGCAGTGAGCTATGCCCTCATCAATGCTGTCAATAACAAATACCACGGATTGTCACTCCTTTTCCGTTTCTATGTAGTAATTTGTGCCGTCAGAGGATACAGTGATTGTGCCGCACTGATCCGTGCGCAGCAGAGTAGTTCCTGTCTTCTCCCAACGATCAACAGCCTTCTTGTGCGGATGACCGTAGTCGTTGCCTTTTCCGCATGAGATGATACCATAGGACGCTCCTACTGCTTCAACAAATTCTTTGCAGGAGGAATTGTAGCTGCCGTGATGTCCGACCTTGACAATATCCGCTCTGATATCAGCTTTGGATGAAAGAATATCCTGTTCGCTTATTTCCTCCGCATCACCCATATAAAGGAAGCTGATATCATTGTAGCTTATCTTTATTACTGCGGAAGCATTGTTGAGATCCTCGTAGTTCTGCTTTACCGGGGCAATGATATCGACCTTGAAAACCGGATCGGTAGAATTGACGATATTTACTCCGGCTTTTGCGGTTTTGATCTTCAGTCCCTTGTCTTTGACAGCTTTGAGCAGCTTTTCATAGGTATATGTATCTGTTTCCGCCTTCGGCATGTAAACTGAGCCGACATCGAACTGGTTAATTACCCTGCGCATTCCGCCTATGTGGTCGGAGTGTGGGTGGGTGGCTACGACATAATCGATTCTGTCATATCCAAGATTCCTGATATAATTGGCAATGCTGTCCGCCATATCGGTAACGCCTGCATCTATCAACATAGTTGTGCCGTCCGGAAGCTCAATAAATGAGCAGTCGCCCTGACCGACATCAATATAGTGGCTGACAAGCTGAGCGACGGGTTCAGGCTCGTTTTCGTCTATGCTCAGATCATAATTAAAAAATTCGTATAGCTGGTCGCACGAGCACAGCGTCAGCGCTGCAGCTGCGGCAAGCAGAAGACACAGTACTGCCGACGCCGATTTTTTTATAATTCCCTTCATGTAAACCTCCGTTATTGTGCCTTAAGACGTGAGGTATCGGCTGACGACAGTGACTTAACTGTGCAGCCGTCCTTTTCGAGCAGGCTGATAATACCGTTATCTCCGTAAAAATGACCGGATCCTACGACTACCATAACTGTTTTTCCGTCGTCGAGATAGCCCTTGATCTTCTTTTCCATACCTGCATTCCTGTCGTCGAGCATCTTTTTGTTGTAATCCTCATAAAGCTTTTTAAGCTCATCTGCTTCGGCGTGTTCCTCTGCGGTCATATTGTCAGAATAATATTCGCTGTAATCCGTTTCTGCTCCGACATCCTCTGCGGTCAGAGTGCCGCTTTTCCATTTGCTGTACATTTCATCCATGCTTTTGACCGCCTTATCAAAGGTGTCATCATTTGCGTATGTTTCAAACAGTGCTTCCTGCAGCCTGTCGTCAAAGCTTGTCAGAAGCTGCATCTGGAACTGGACAGATTCAAGCTCGAGTATCTGTTTTCCTTTTTTGGATGCTTCGGCCATTACGATGGATTCAACGCCGTAATCAGAGGACAGTCCGATCTCATCCGCAGAGCAGATTTCGAGGTACTGTGTCCACAACATAGGTTTATATCTGTCAGTCTGTGATGTGTATCGGCCGTATTTTTTCAGTATTTCCTTCGCATTGTTATATGCCTTTTCCGACACATGGTCTGAAATCATGGTACCGTCGGTATAGAGGTATTTATCAATGTAGGAGGCGGTTTCCAAAAGGTCGAGCTTTGTTGTATCGCATTCGACTGCAAGTGCGCTGCATCTGCTGAAGGCCGCGTTATAATAGTCAGGCATGTAAAATATATCGGTATCACCGACATGTATGCTGCCCATCATATAAACAGTATTGCCGCCGGTTGTCGTAACCTCCCATACTGCGGGGGTAATGCGGTTTTCTTCACCCTCTGAGCTTTCAGGGGCAGACGGCAGGCTCTGTTCGTATACGCTTTTGTTGACAGTAACGATATAAATGTCCGTTACTATCTCGTCAGAAATTACGCTTATTTCCGTCTTGCCCTCCGAAACTCCGGTTACAGTGCCGGAGGAATTGACAGAGGCGATATTCGCGTCAGCGCTCGAGAATTTTCTCGGGTTATCGCCGGCAGGAATATCATAGCTTTCATTTTTTGAAAGTGTGATGTAATGTTTTTTGGCTTCGGGAACGCTGCTCTGCGCTGCCGATGAGATATCGGACGAAGCAGGCTCATGGCTTACATCCGTTGCGGGTGTATTTGTACATCCGGAAAAAAGCAAAGCACAGGACAGCAGCGCTGCTGTGCCGATATATCTGATTTTCATGCTTATCACCCGATAATAATATTAGTGCGGCGAAGCCGCTTTATATAACTATAACACGTTTGCCCACAAATAGTCAATTGCCGGCATCCGTTCAGCACAGCTTTTGCCGGGCTTATTATATGGTGCGCCTTTTTTCAGACTATTCCTTGCCCGTATTTTCAAAGCAGATTTCGCTCCAGCAGCAGTCTGCACAGACCGCTGGCATCAGCGACGCGCTGATTATTCTTTCCCGGGCGCGGCTGATAAGCTCGCTCCAGTGCACCCGGTCGACAAAGGACAGCGAAAGCAGCTCCAGCGTCCGTCGGTCAATGGCAGAAACCTTTTCCTCGTCGGTGCAGACTGTCTGTTCTGCGTTCGGACACGCAGAACAGAAGCTGTCGCAGCCTGCGGCAAGTGTGACGACGGGGTCTTTCCTGTTCAGGACTTCAAGCAGCTCCTGCGTATTTTTTATAAATCCGGCATTATAGCCCTCGCCTCTGAAAAACTGCATGCACAGCGCATGCTGCGGTCGCACGCGAAGGTTGGCTTCGATATTTTTCTGCATATCAGGTCATCCTTTTGATTTTTTACCAATTATATATGACATCTGCTGTATTGTCAATCCTGCATAGCCGGGTATTACGAAAGCCGCTGTTTGCCGATCGGCCAAAATCTGTGTTTGGTCAACTGAATGATATTATTATTCCAATGAATTTTCCGATACATGCATAATGAAAAATAATTATCAGGAAAATTGTAAAATACTGTATTAATGTTCAGCAAAAATGTGATAAAATAAAAGCAGTAAAATCCGGAAGGAGCGGTAAATATGGTAATAGCAGGAATTGTCGCAGGCGGAGTCGGTTCACGAATGGGCGGCAAGACCCCTAAGCAGTTTATGGAGCTTTCGGGGGTGCCGGTGATAATCAGAACGGTGAAGTCCTTTCTGCGCAGCGGCAGTGTGGATCACGTTATCGTCGGCATAACGCCGTCGTGGTGCGACTATATGAAGGAGCTATGTGCAAAGTATGACTGCAGAGGGGTTTATGTTACTCCGGGCGGCGAAGATCGCAATGCTACTGTGGAAAACATCATCGGCTTTGCCCGGAATGTGCTTTCGGCGCCCGACGATACAATCATCCTGACGCACGATGCGGTGCGTCCTTTCGTAAGTGAAAGAATGATTGACGATAGTATAGAAGCGCTCTCCTCGTGTGAGATATGCACAGCGGCGGTACCGGCAACGGATACGATGATAGTGTCCGCAGACGGAAACACAGCCGACGAATTTCCTCTGCGAAGCACGATGTTCAATGTTCAGACCCCGCAGAGCTTCCGCATAGGCAGCTTTACAGATATAATGTCCCGGATGACGCCCGAAGAGCGCGCTGCCGCAACGGATGTTTGCCGGCTTTATAAGAGCAAAGGCTTCGAGGTTCGTCTTGTCCGTGGGGAAACATATAATATAAAGCTTACTTACCCGAGCGATATGATATTTGCACAGGCGCTTATTAACGCAGAGAACGACAGTCTGTGATTTTTATAAATAATGGCGGAAAAACACGGCAGATTTCGTTCGGAGATTGGTAATATAAATATTGAAATTTTTTAAGAATTTTCATGTAATGGTTACAGTATGATCGCAATGTGATTATTATGCGGTCAAATAAAATAAGGAGATGCAAAGCTATGAAGCGCACAATCAAAAAAATTGCCTCAGTTGCACTTGCCGGTGCAGTTGCTGCAGGCGGACTTCCCATCGTTTCGGCATTCACCGCTGTAAAAGCCGATGCATTAACCGGTATCAGTGACGGCGGCCCCAGGAGCCATAGCCCTGTTATCAGACAAAAGGGTGAGATCCTGCAGAAGCATCAGGAGCTTATTGACCTTTTCTATCCTGCGCAGGTAGGCAGTGAAGCTGACAGGCCAAGCCTCAGCTTGTCGGTACTGAACTATTACCGCTGGCTTGCCGGTCTTCCGGAGCTTGAGGATGTCAAGGAGGATCAGGTTGCATTCGATACCATGGATGCATGGCAGTACGGCGTAAAAACGGACCATACCGCCTATAACGGTGTCAAGCTGGGCGGCGCTGTTACCAACGACAACAAGTGCGACCTCATTATGGGCGACGTGGAAACACCTTCTGACAGATTCTCTGCCATTGATATTATGAGGGCAGTAATCAATGACGATACTCAGGAGCATAATTACCGTCAGGCTGTGCTTTCGAGAAATACCAAAGAATGCGAAGTCATTTTCGGCACGCCTCTCAGTGTGCCCGGTGCAAAGGATTATGCCGGAGCTATCTCCATTAAATATGTTAACAATAATGAAGCCAAAAACAATACGCACGGAAACTACGGCTTCTACGCCGGTACTCCGTCCGCTTGGCCGTCAGCAGGCTATTTCCCCGTTGAGGAACTTGATCCTCAGGCAAAGTGGAGTGTAGGCTTTGACTGCCAACATAACGGTTATTATGATTCCGCAGACGACCTGTTTGTACGCATAACCGATATGGATACAGGTGAGGTTTACACCCGTAACACGAGCAGCGGTCTTACTGTGGATACCACATGCGGCGTAATGCTGACCTTCGATCCTCCGACAGATGATAATTACGAAAACAAAAACTACCATGTATTTGTCGGCGGTCTGAAGCAGCCTGCATGGGGCAACGGAAGAATAGCTCTTATCCAATACGAAGTGCACTTCATGACATATAACGACTTTGCGGTCGCTGACGTTCCGGATGAGACCGTTTCCGATCACACTTATTATGCATTCGAGGGACTTCCCTTCAATTTCAATATCAATGTATTCAACGCTTCCTCACCCTATGAGGTTAAGTATTACTACAAGTCCAGCTACCTGTATGGCAGCGAGCCGTGGAAGTTTATTGCATCCGGAACTAATTCTCTGAACTATGACTTCAAAGGCTTTATTACAGAGTCTGATGGAGACGATCCCGGAATTGACGATCCCGACTATCCCGGAGATCCTGACGGCTTCTTTGACAGTGACCTGGGACCTATTGTAATCTGCAGTGATGAAGAGGATGTAGGATTAAATTGTGTTTTCATGAACGGCGGAAATGATTATGAAACATATTTCTATGTTCCCGGTACCAGCAGCAGCTACATGGATCAGGATCACTACGGCAGCGTGATAAAGGCAGAGGTCGTTACTCAAAGTGGCGAAACAGCAAGTGTCGTATGCAATTTTGAGATACATAAGCCCGTTAATGCAGGGGCAGATCTTAATGAGAGATATCGCCTGGGCGAAGAGTACAGAATAAGGACATACGGTTATGCTCAGCTTTACGGCAGCACCTATACCTCTGACTATAATGTACCGACAGAAATAAAGTGCTATATCAAGCCTGCTGATGCAGATGACAGCGCTTATGTTGAGTACGAAAGACAGTATTTTGAAAACAACGGCTATGATGACGAATATTCTATCGTTTTCAAGCCCACAGAGACCGGAAAATATACATTAAAGGTAACTGCCGGACACATGATACAGAAGTGCAACGGTACCAAGGACGAAGACGGTTACTTTGAATACAGCGATTACAAGTACATGACCGACGAATTCCAGCAGGACTTTGAGGTTACTGACAAAACTGTTGAAAATATGTCCTTTCTCAGCAGTGATGCAGGCTATGTAAAGCACTGGGTATATATCTACGGCAGAGCACAGGAGGGTATTTCTCCCTATACATACACATACTACTACAAAAGAGCTAATGCAAAGAACTGGCGACAGATTTCTGAATCTGACATTACCAATACAGGTACAAAGGCAAGATTCAAGCCTGCGGCTGTCGGCGAATACCAGTTTAAGGTAACGGTAACCGAAAATGGTGAGGCTGCGTTTGACGACAAGATCCTTACTTATACCGTAACAGACGAAATGGTAAATGAATCCTACCTCAGCGCATACAGAGTAGTTCCCGGTACAACGGTTGTATTCAACGGTAAGGCAACCGGCGGCAGCGGCAGCGGCAGCTACACCTATCAGTATTCCTACAAGAGAAATAATGCTAAGAACTGGACAAACATGGGCGGCGACACTCATGCTTACTTCAAGCCCAAGAGTGTTGGCGAATTCCAGGCAAAAATCACAGTTATCGACAGTGCCGGCAACAAGGAAGAGAAGCTGATGGATCTGACTGTTACAGATGAGCTTGTTAACCAGACAACACTTAACGCAGACAGAGCAATCGCTCTCGGTGACAGAATTATTGTTAACAATGCAGCAGCAGGCGGTACACCCGGCTATACATTTGTAAACAGCTACAAGAAGGTTGGCTCCAAGGTTTGGAAAAACTTAGGCTCATCCTTCAAGCCCGTTGCCAAGGGTGTGTTTGAAATCGAGAGCAAGGTGACAGATGCAAAGGGTGATGTACAGACAGTGAACTACACTGTAGAGGTAGTTGATCCTGTTGTAAACAAATCCACGCTGAACGGCAGCGAAGAAACAAAACAGACTGCAGCAGCAGGAACAAGATTCACACTTGCAGGTGCTGCAGAGGGCGGCTCAGGAAATTACACCTACAGATATTACTATAAGAGAACAACTGCAAAATACTGGACTACTTGTCCTTCTGCTACAGTTAAGCTTAAAAATGCAGGATCATTCCAGTTCAAGGTAGTTGCTGTTGATGCAAGCGGACTTGAGGTTGAAAAGCTGTTCGACGTAACAGTGACAGCCTGATCTGTCCGGAAAGGAAAATAAAAAATTCAATCGCTGCGGCGGCTTTTTGTGAGCTGCCGCGGCATTTTTTTGCCCGGGAAAATATGATATTTCTATGCCGAAATAATAGCGGGATAGAAATATTTGTAGGTAATAATCACATAACGAAAGTGTCTTTTGTGCCGTCGAAAAGAACGAAAAGTCATTATCGTATTATCAGGAATACAAAAATCTACATCAAAACCAGTAAAAAGAAGAAAACATAAAGTAATATTTTTGTACAAATTGCTATTTTTGTTTTTTGTCGCTTTAATAAAATCATAAAAACATTTTTATTCAAAATGCACTAATGTGGAAAAAACACTCGTCAAAAACAACATAACCATAATGAAAAAATATGTAAAATACATAAAGAAAAATTAGTTTCTTAAAAATTTTAAAATAAAAATTCGTTCTTTGTCAAAAAAGGTCGGTTAAAAACTGTTGCGAAATCAAAATTAAAATGATAGAATTAGGATAAGGAAAAGCTAAGGTATGAAGTGTGCCCGTTTGCCGGACTGTCATGGCGAGAGAAGGGATCACCGGACGGTGTTTATGCATCAGAAGGCAGCATATTTCAAAGCATGAGATGCTGACGGCAGCAGTCACGGATGCACTGTACCGGATTTCAGGAAAACAGGATTTTTTTATATTGAATGGAGAGTGATCATTGATGAACAACACCCAAAAGTTCGGCCGATTCGGCATAGCTGCAAAAGGTGCATCTATTGTTCTTTCGGCTGCTCTGCTTGCATCAAGTTTCTCCTTCCTCGGCGGCACATTTGCTGCTCCGGAAGTTGATGCAGCTTCTTCTGTCGATTTTATGGTAGACGATCAGCAGGACGGCTCTATACTTCAGTGCTTCAACTGGTCCTTCACGGCGATCAAAAACAATATGTCTAAGATCGCAGAACAGGGCTTTACTGCAGTACAGACCTCCCCGATCCAGACTGCAAAGGAAGGTACCGCAGGCAAAACCGCAAAGGGCTCTTGGTGGGTACAGTATCAGCCGGCTGACTTTACTATCGAGACAAACGCCAACGGCACAGGCGCTCTCGGTACAGCTACGGAATTCAGAGCTATGTGCGATGAGGCTCATAAATACGGCGTGCGTGTAATCGTCGATGCAGTCCTCAACCATATGGCAAATAAGAGCAAAAACGACCTGTCTCCTGCTATTCCCGAGAAATACAGGAACAACAGCAGTTTCTGGCATGATATCAGCAAGAACAGCTGGTATGAATCACGTTATGACATCACCCAGTTCTGTATGGACGGTGTTCCGGATCTTAACACCGGCAGCTCAGACGTACAGAATGCCGCTATCTCCTTCCTCAAGGAATGTATTGACTGCGGCGCAGACGGTTTCCGATTTGACGGCGCAAAGCACATCGAGGTTCCTGTAGATTCAGGCTTCGGCAGCCAGTTCTGGCCGAATGTCCTTGGTGCAACGACAAGCTATGCTCAGTCTACGAGAGGCATTACTCCGTATTACTACGGTGAGGTTCTCGATAAGCCTACAGGCGACAGTGATATATCAAACGGTCAGAATGTCGCAAACAGCTATTCAAAGTATATGAGCATTACCATGAGCGGCGTTTCCAACAGTATCCGAGGCAGCGTTAACAGCGGTGATGCCAACGGCGCAAAAAGAAGCGACTACAGCTTTGACGGCGGCGCAGGCTCTGTAAGCGGTAAAAAAGCCGTGCTCTGGAATGAGTCTCACGACACATATCAGGCAGGCTCCTCCAGCGGCGTCAGCGATTACAAAATGAACCAGACGTGGGCGCTCGTTGGTTCAAGAGCAACCTCCTGCGGCATGTATCTTGCACGTCCCTCCAACTGGGGCTCTGCAATGATGGGTCAGGGCGATGTTACTGCATGGGCTAATACCGAGGTAAAGGCTGTCAACGATTTCAATAATTACTTTGTCGGCCAGACCGAGTATCTTTCTTCCTCAGGCTCCATCGCTTACAACGAGCGCGGTACTGCAGGTGTAGTTATCGTAAACGTAGGCGGCGGTGCAACATCTGTCAACGTTAAGACCAACAAGATGGCAAACGGCACATACAAGGATCAGGTCTCCGGCAATACATTTACCGTATCCGGCGGTCAGATCAGCGGTCAGATCGGCAACACGGGTATCGCAGTTGTTTACAACGCTACCCCGATCGTAAAATCTGCAGTTGTTACCGCAACACCCGGAACAAGCTCCTATACAGATTCTGTAACAGTTAAGCTCGGTGTACAGAATGCTTCTTCGGGTTCCTATTCAACAAGCGACGGTCAGTCCGGTACATACACAGACGGCAAGACCATCACCTTTGGTTCAGGCGTTTCAGTAGGCGGCACAGTTACACTTACCCTTTCCGCAACAGGCGAGGACGGCGTAAAGAAGACTGAGACCTACACCTACACGAAGAAGGATCCGAGTGCTATCACATCGATCTACTTTGACAACAGCACATACAAGTGGTCAAACGTATACGCTTATGTTGCAAGCACCATAACAGACGATCCTCAGCCCACACCTACTCCCGTACCACCCACACCGAGCGGAGAGCTTCTCTTCACTGATAACAAGGGTTGGGGCAGCGTATATGCTTACTTCTTCAATGCGTCCGGCGGTGTATCGGATGCATGGCCCGGAACAGCAATGACCTCCAACGGCACAAACAGCTACGGCGAGACTCAGTACAAGGTCAGCGTGCCCGGCAACGCTACAAGCGTTGTATTCAGCGGCGGCGGCAAGCAGACGGTTGATATAACACTCAGCGGTGTTACAGGCTACTACTGCACAAACGAAGTCAACGGCAAGTATGAGGTAGGCTCCTGGACATCCTCAAGCGCTTCGAGCGTTACCTGCAATGCAGCATGGCCGGGCGTAAAGATGACCCTCGATTCCACAACAGGCTACTACAGATATGACGTTCCGGATAACCTCGTTAACGGATATGTTATCTTCAGCGACGGCGCAGAAGATACCACCAACAGATATCCTGCAAGGAACGGCGGCGGTCTCGCTATCGGCTCAGCAACAAAGCTTCTTTCAGGCACCTCCTGGAAGGCTTACACTCCCGCACCTCCTACAAAGGATCCTACAGTCAAGTGCAACAAGGCAAGCGGCACAAGCTTCACCTCAGAAACATTTGACATTACACTTTCACTTGAAAACGCATCAAGCGGTACATACTCCGTAGACGGCGGCCCGACAAAGTCCTTCACAAGCTCAAAGACAGTAACGATCGGCGAAGGCAAGATTGGAGACAGCACAGTTACAGTCGCAACGACCGCTAAGGCTTCAGACGGCACAACAAAGTCTTACACCTTCACCTACGAAAAGAAGTATGTAGTAAAGACAACATCTTCTTCTTCTGCTTCTGCTAACAGCAAATATGCTACCAACCCCGGCGGAAATGTCGGCGCAAACAAGACAATAACCAGTGCAAGCGATTTCACAGCAGAAACCCTTATCGCACAGGGTGTTGCAAACGACGACCCGGCTGCTTTCAGAGGTCCTCACGAGGCTCCGAAGTTCGACCTTTATGCTCTCTATGCAGCATGGGACAGCACAAACCTCTACGTAGGCATCCAGTACACCAACGTTATCGACGTTGTAGCTCCTGAGCAGGAAGCTCCGCAGATGGGCAGAGGCAAGCCGAACGGCGCAGATGCTGATATCCCGCAGATGCTTCTCTTCGACCTCGGCACAGGCAACTATACAGACGGCAGCACAAACAGCGCAACTCAGCCGACAGTATGGAACACCAACATCACCTTCGGCGGCAGCACACAGGTCGATAAGATCCTTATGTATTCCCCCAAGGAAGGCATTGATAACTATTCTGTATTCCCGGTAACAAACGGAGTTATCGATTATACTAACGCAGTTTCTCCCGGATATCAGAAGCCCCTTGCAGGCGCTTCAATAACCTGGGAAGACGGCTTCTTCGGATCTGCAATGTACGGCATCAACTCAGTCGGCTATAAGGGCTACACTCCTGCTGATCTCGAATCTTCATCGGGCGACTGGGTAGATTTCCTTACAACAGGTCACAGCAAGACACAGGATACATTCTGTATCATCACACTTCCTCTCTCATATCTCGGCGTAAGCGCTTCTGATATCGCTAACAACGGCATCGGACTTATGGCAGTTTCCACTTACGGCTCAAGCGGCATGGGCTGTCTGCCTCACGACACCTGCATGCTCGATAACGCAACAGAGCCCTATGAGAAGGACGATTCCACATCAGGCGAGAAGTCAGACGCAGACCAGATCACAGTTCCGCTTGCAAGAGTAGGCAAGGGCGGCAACACACCTGTTCCTCCCACACCTTCAACTGTTCTCCAGGCTAACTTCGGTACAGACAAGTCTGCTCCTCAGCTCACAACAACAGCTCTTACCCTCAAGGCTATCGGTATGGGCGGCACAGCTCCCTACACCTACACCTTCAAGGTTGACGGCTCAGTTGTAAAGGCTGACAATTCTACAGCAACCTACAGCTGGACTCCTGCAACAGCAGGTCAGCACACAATCACCTGCGTTATCAAGGACAGCACAGGTAAGACAGCTACAACAGAAAAGACCTTCACAGCAGAAGGCAGCGATGTAAATGTTGACGTTACGTCCGTAACGCTTTCCAAGACAAGCCTGTCTCTCACAAAGGGCGGCACAGCAACTCTTACAGCTACAGTAGCTCCCTCAAACGCAACCCAACCAATAAGACAATTACCTGGAAGTCCTCCAACACTTCTGTTGCAACAGTAACATCAGCAGGTAAGGTCACAGCAGTTGCAAAGGGTTCCGCTACGATCACAGCTAAATCCAATAACGGCAAGACTGCTACTTGCTCCGTAACAGTAACAGATAGCAGCAGCAACCTTGTAAACAATTCCTACATGAATTCCGAAAACCTTTCAATCGGCTCCAGAATGTACTTCTACGGTGCAGCGGAGGGCGGTTCCGGCAGCTACAGATACGCATTCAGGTACAAGAGAACAAGTGCAAAGAAATGGAAGGTACTCGGAACAGAATATGGCACAGAAGACTTCAAGTTCTTCACTCCTACATCAACCGGTGATTTTGATGTTATCATCAGCGTTAAAGACTCAAAGGGCAATGTTGTTGATAAGTCATTCGTTGTTTCTATCAAGGATGGTAAGTCTACAGCATTCAAGAACAACACAACAATCAGCGCAACAGGCGGCAAGGTTGGAACAAAGGTTAAGCTCGTTGCAAGCGCAACCGGCTCAAGCGGCTACAAGTATGCTTACTACTACAAGAGAACCAATGCAAAAGCATGGTATATTATTGGTACAGAGTTTGGTTCTGCAACAGCTGCTCAGTTCACACCGAAGTCAGTCGGCGAGTTCAACGTAAAGGTTGACATCATGGATAAGAATGGCGAGATAGTTTCCCGTCAGTTTGCAGTATCCATAAGCGACGATTATGTTGACTCAACAATTGTCAACAAATCCACAGTTAACACAAGTTCTGCACCTCTCGGAACAAGAATCATCGTAAGCGGTGCTGCTACCGGCGGCTCAGGCTCCTATACCTATGCATTCTACTACAAGAAGGCAGCAGCTATTAACTGGACAACAATGGGAACACCTTACTCATCTGCAAAGCAGGCTGCTGTTACTCTGAAGAGTACAGGCGACTTTATCTTCAAGGTATGTGTAAAGGATTCCGCAGGCGGAATGACCAGCAAGAATCTCGATGT
>ONAX01000043.1 GCA_900315875.1 uncultured Eubacteriales bacterium
CGGAACATGCTTTTCAGCAGCAGCATCTGTCGCCCCTGCTTCAAGAACCTTCATA
This sequence comes from uncultured Eubacteriales bacterium, assembly GCA_900315875.1. Lineage (GTDB taxonomy): Bacteria > Bacillota > Clostridia > Oscillospirales > Acutalibacteraceae > UBA1213. The sequence continues at coordinate 56 of ONAX01000043.1, forward strand.
GGCTCGCCGCAGCAGGAAACAGGCGCACCGGATGCATTGATAACACCGACAAGATTTCCGCACTTTTCGCAGACAAGAAATTTTACATCGCTCATAGTTATTTCCTCACTTTCGCACAGGCTTGTGCCCGATAATCTGTCTTCCGTTCTGTAACGGAAACGACTGTCTGTATAATCAATTATATTAGATTGTAGTCTTCATGTCAATATTTCAGATACCGTATTATCGGAATTTGTCGATCTGACACCTTTATTATTTCATTTTTCCAAGCTTCTTTTCAAAGTCGGTTCTTCTGTCATAATCCTGATTTTGTAGTACTTATTATTGTTGATTTATCTGCTCATTTATGATAAAATATATAAAATATCCGATGAAAGTTGACGGATATTATTCATTTCGGAGAACAATAGTATTGATAATGTCCGCAAAAACGTGGACAGAAAAGGAGGACATTATGGCTGACAGATCAAAAAGGATATTCGGAAACGATATCAGCAAAGGAGCTGCCAGAAAGGCAGAAAAATCCAAGCAGAAATTCATTGATAAATTCGGAGATGACAGCGAGAGTAATTATCCCGCGAGCCTCAAACCAAACGCATGCCTGGAAAAACCGCTCGGAGTATATGACATACGCATATATTCTGTGGGGCATCACCTACACAATGATGGACATTCCCTACTGGTCGATGATACCTGCATTCACAAAATCCGGCAAGGAAAGAGAAAACCTCACTACCCTTGCAAGAAGCGCTGCAGGCGTCGGCTCCGCTCTGGTAATGGTATTCACCGTAAAGGCTGTGCAGGCTCTCGGTAACATGTTCGGCGCTCAGACTGCAAAGGATACAGAGATCGTCGGCTTCCGCTGGTTTGCAATTATCGTTGCCTTTCTGTTTGTAGTATTTACTTTGCTGACCTGTATAAACATAAAGGAAAAATCTACATCGGAAATGAAAACCGTTTCTGTCGGGCATATGTTCAAGGCGCTTCTGCAAAACGATCAGGCACTGACGGTCGTTATAGCTATCGTTCTCATCAACTGCGCAATCTATATTACTTCAAACCTCGTAATATATTTCTTTAAATACGATTTCGGCGGGACAAACTGGTTCGACAGCTACACCATCTTCAATATGTTCGGAGGGGCCATGCAGGTATTCTCCATGATGCTGTTCTATCCCTGCTGCGCAAGTTCCTGTCAAATACAAAGATATTTTACGTTGCGCTCGGTTCGGCGGTAATAGGCTACGGCGTACTTCTCGCACTGACCTTTACAAACATGAACAACGTCTACATTCTCTTTATCCCTGCATCAGTCATTTGTGCAGCACTGCAGCCATATCAGCAATCACAAAGGGTCCCGGAGAGGCATTATTCTCCGGGACCCATATTTTACGAAAAATCCTCCCCTGCTGCAGGGGAGGATGCACATGTGATATAAAAAAAACAATTTACGGAATCAGCTGAACAGATTTAACAGCCCGTTTTATCTGAACATTCAAACAGTCATCAGAATCCATACGGATGGTAGGTTTTTATGTAAATCCATATTCCGAAGAAAGCAATTGCAGCAACAATCGCAGCTACTATCTTTATGCGCTTCTGTATTTCCTTCTGATGCCTTTTTTTCTCTCTTTCCGCTGCTTCTCTGTTAATAGTTTCCACCATTTCGGAATATTCGCGGATACGCTCGTCACATTCCTTGATCTTCTGCACGGTATCCTGAAAACCACGGATAGATTCGTAAATAGACTTTGCCTGCTGGACAAGCCCTATCGCTTCCTGTATCTTGACAAGATAGCGCATACGCTCCGCATCCTTGTAGATATCCTTGGCAGCGAGCATCTTTCCGCCTGCATCATAGTAGATCAGGGTGTTTTTCTGCTCCACGATCTTCCTGTCACAATATCTGACAGGCTCGGAAACATCAAAGAAGTCCGAAACAGAAATAAACATTTCCCTCGCTTTTTCAAAATCCTCCGTACGGGCAAAGCGCTTCTGCAGAAGAGCTACTGCGTCGTCATATACAGCGTTTTTCTCAGCCTCCAGCTGCGCTCTTCTCCTCTGCTGCTCAAGCTGTGCACGTTTTTGTTCTTCCTCCTGAGCACGGCGTCTCTGCTCCTCAAGCTGGGCGCGTCTCTGCTCTTCTTCAAGGCGGGCTCTGTTTCTTTCAGCTTCAGCTTCAGCATTATTCTGCACAGCAAAAGCCAGACCGCAATACGGACACTGCGGCGGAACAGGGGCGGGAAGAATATTCCGGCAGCGCGGGCAGAACGTTGCACTTTGCTGCGTGGTATTATATCCGTTTCCGGCGTTAAACGCGGTATTATTCATAAAACATCAGATCCGTTTCATAAAAAATCGTGATTCAGAACACCAAAATGCCGATGGTTACTAAAGATTAATACGAAAAACAACGACATATAGTTGTGCTTTTATACATATTCTTGCCTAATTATATAATAAAAGTATTGAAAATGCAATAAATTTTCTTTCACAATATATTTTTCAGAGAAATAACATCACGCGCCATTTACATTACAAGTGAATAATCAAGACCCAAAGCAGCTGTATATCAAAACCGACCCCTAAAACAAAAAAGCCGATGAACTTATATTCACCGACTTTTACTGTAATTATTCTATGAAAGAAGATCAACGAGCACGCGACGCATATTTTCGGGATCTATCGGCTTTGCAATGTGAGCGTTCATTCCTGCGTCATGCGCACGCCTTACATCCTCGCCGAATGCATTGGCAGTGACCGCAACAATCGGTACCGTGGATTTCTTCCTGTCCTCAAGCTCGCGGATATGCTTTGTTGCCTCATAGCCGTTCATGACCGGCATCTGTATATCCATAAGCACGGCATCGAAATGACCGGATTCCGCAGCCTTTATCTTTTCAAAAGCCTGAGCGCCGTTTTCGGCTGTCTCAACATTGAATCCCATGCGCGTGAGAAGCATATTCGCAATCTGGCGGTTGATTTCGATATCATCCACGAGCAGAAGCGTCTTGCTTTTATAATATTGTCCTCTGCCATTGTGGAAAACATTCTTGCGGTTGCCCGGTAGCCGCCGATTATGCCGGTATAGATAGCCGCACTGGCAACCAGAACTATTACCGGAACGGCAAAGCTGCCCAGAAGATTCTGCATTGCAAAAAACGGCGGTATGGAAACTATTCCCTTCAGATCACCCAGGTTATTGATATAGCTGTTCAGATCAGTAAACTGCGCCGGGATATCTGTAACGGTAAGAACGGTAAGCGCTATATATGTAAGTCCGCCGAGTATAATTGACAGCGCCACAATAGCGGCGGATCTTCTGACAGGAAATTTGAAATGTGCGGTCTCCAGGGCGGCAACATCAAATCCGACAAACGCCCACGGGGATATCATGACTATGGTAAGGAAGCCCATGAACGGGTTTGCTTCTGCATTAGTAGGACCTGCCAGAAGGTTTTTCGGGTCCAGGTGAGGTATGCACAGCAGAGCAATGACCATAACACCCACAAAAAGCACTACAGAAAGTGCAGTCTGGATAAACTGCAGAAGAGGTTTTCCTCCGATAAACAGCAGTCCGACGATGAGCAGTGCAAGAGTGGAAAGGATCCTTCTGACAAAACCCATATCGAGCTTGAGAATATCTATCGACATTGAGCTAAGCATATTCAGGGATGAATAACCGGAACCGAAATCGTCCATTTCTATTTTGAACCCGTTATCGCGCAGCTTATTCACCGTTTCGATAATACCCTTATTGTTTTTCGAATAAGCGGATTCTGTTATTTCAAGCATAAGCTCGTTTTTTCCGATTCCGTGGCGGCTAACGATATCAAGGAAATTCTCACACAGGAGCGGATCGAATATATCCACGCGCGAAACATTGACTGACACCGGCAGAGTCACGCCGAGGTCTTTTTTCCACTGTGCTATCTGTCGCGCGGCTTCATTCCATACAAATCGGTCAAGCTTCTGTATAAGTCCGTTTTTCTCGAACAGTGGGATAAAAACGCCGGGACTTATCATTCCGAATTCCGGATGCTTCCAGCGGATAAGTGCCTCTGCGCTGGATATTACGGTAACATCGCCCTTGATATTATATTTCGGCTGGTAGAAAACGCAGAACTGTTTTTCCTCCAGTGCCTTGTCTATCTCAAGGATAAGTCTCTGTTTAAAAAGCTCTTTTTCGTTCAGTTCCTCGTCGTACACTGCAAAGGTTGATGCAAATTTACCGCGGCAGGTATTGCAGGCTGTTGCGGCACGGTCAATAAGCTCGTCTACTGACAGTGTCTTGTCACAGTGCTCATAGATGCCCATACGCACGGAAATTCCGCTTATACCGGAAAGTTCATACATCTTTTTGTCGAACTTTTCAAAAATCTCCTTATGGTTATCCTGATGGGCAAGGTAGATATAGAATGTATCCGAATCGCACCGACACCCAAGACCCATATTTTCATCAGCTTCACACTTCCCGATAATTGTAACTTATAAGTGCATACTGTTTTAATTATACTATTAAAACAACTATTATTCAAGTTTTTTACACAAATTCACAGAAAATGTTGAAATATTTTTTAGATAATAAGTATATTTTTCCACATAAGAGCAATAATAGAGATGTCAGGAGGTGATCGACATGAGCAAAAACACAAAAAAGCAGCACCCCGATGAAACTGCTCCCCGTACAGGAGAAATCAGCGACTGCGCACAGAACTGCGACAACTGCAAAAACTGCGCACAGGACTGCAAGAATGCAGAAAACTGCAGATAAAAAGACTGTCGCCGGAAAGGGTTATCCCCTCGGCGACAGTTTTCTTTTACATATTAAGTGTAAATCCTTCCGGCAGAAGCTCGGACATTTTGAACAGCCGGAAGTGATCCTCATCGGCTGCGGTAATTATCGTAAGCTCCGGACCGCCAAGCTCATACATAAACTGGCGGCAGATTCCGCAGGGCGGAGTCGGAATCACCTGTATCTGCTCACCGCCGACCACGGCAGCAGCGACAAATTCTTTTTCTCCGTTGGTCACAGCAGAAGCAAAGGCAACCTTTTCTGCGCATACACCGGCAGGATATGCTGCATTTTCAACATTCACACCGGTATAGATCTTTCCGCTGCCGCAAAGCACAGCAGTACCTACAAGATAGTGAGAGTACGGCGCATATGCGTTTTTCCTTACCCTCTGAGCTTCCTTAATAAGCGTTCTTATCATCTGATCATCCATTTTCAGCACCTCAGCCTGTAACAATAATGGTTCCGTTTGGTGTGTCCTTAATAGTGATACCCCTTGACTGCAGCTCGTCGCGGATACGGTCAGCCTCAGCCCAGTTCTTGTTCTTTCTTGCCTCACTGCGAAGCTCGATAAGCTCTCTTACTTCCTCATCGATTCCTTTTTCCTTTTCCACATAAAGCAGACCGAGAACGTCCGCAAGCTCACCGTAAAGTCCGAGTGCAAACTCGCAAAGCTCTTTTGAGGGCTTTGTCTGCGGATTCAGGTTGGAATTGATATCCCTTGCAAGCTCAAAAAGCGCTGAAATAGCGTCGGCTGTATTGAGATCATCCTCCATAGCCTCGATAAAATCATCCTTGTGGGAAAGAAGTTTTACTCTGATATCCTCCTCGCCCACCTTTTCTCCGCTTTCTGCATTTTCAGCCAGGAAACGAAGATCCTCGCGGCAGTTATAGAGCCTGTCGAGAGCTGCGCGGCACTGGTTAATGATATCGATAGAATAGTTAATCGGGCTTCTGTAGTGTGAGGATACCATCAGATATCGGATCGGCTCATAGCCGTATTCGTTTGCAACATCGCGTACCGTAAAGAAATTGCCGAGAGATTTGGACATTTTCTTGTTATCGACATTTATATATCCGTTGTGCATCCAGTAGTGAGCAAAGGGAACGCCGTTGCAGCATTCGCTCTGTGCAATTTCATTTTCGTGGTGCGGGAAAATAAGATCCTGACCGCCGCAGTGGATATCGATGGTATCTCCGAGATAGCGCTTTGCCATTGTTGAACATTCTATATGCCAGCCCGGTCTGCCCTCTCCCCAGGGTGACGGCCATGACGGCTCGCCCGGCTTTGCACCCTTCCACAGAGCAAAGTCCATGGGATTTTCCTTGGTTTCGCCTATCTGAATTCTGGCTCCTGCTTCAAGATCCTCAAGAGGCTGGTGCGAAAGCTTTCCGTATTCGGCAAACCTGTTTGTGCGGAAATACACATCGCCGTATTCTGTGCTGTATGCATAGCCCTTTTCCTCGAGAGTCTTTATCATCTTTATCATCTGTCCGATATTTTCGGTTGCCTTCGGGTGAATATCCGCATCCCTGACGTTCAGTCCCTTTGCATCGGTTTTGTATTCTGCAATGTACTTTTCGGAAACGGTCTTGTAGTCGCTTTCCTCTTCGTTTGCTCTTTTGATTATCTTGTCGTCAATATCCGTAAAATTCTGCACATATGTTACTTTATAGCCTCTGTATTCAAGGTAACGGCGAAGAATATCGAAAACGCAGATCGGGCGCGCATTACCTATATGGATATAGTTATATACAGTCGGTCCGCAGGCATAGATCCTGACCTCGCCGTCGTTGATCGTTTTCAGCTCTTCCTTTTTTCCTGTCATAGTGTTGTAAATTTTCATGTTGCATCCTCCCTGTTATTGATTATTCAGATCTGAACAATTATTTTTCCGTTTTAGTTTTCTACGAACGCCGGATAACCATACTGCACACTCTCATATTCCTGCGCCGTTTTCATACTCTCCCAGCGCCTCACGCATTTTCTCAAGACGCTTATCGATATCCGTAAATCTTTCTTCGATCGGGTCAGTGTAATGAATCTGGTCAAGCTCCGTGCACGGGGATACCTTTTCGCCATTGAGCCTTACTATTCTCGCAGGCACGCCAACCGCTGTTGCATTGTCAGGAACCTCCGTCAGCACAACGGCACCGGCAGCGATACGGGCATTATCGCCCACGCGAAAAGGGCCGAGTACCTTCGCACCTGAACCGACAAGAACGTTATTTCCGAGCGTCGGGTGGCGCTTTCCCTGATCCTTACCTGTTCCTCCGAGTGTAACGCCCTGGTATATGGTACAGTTATCGCCGACCTCTGCCGTTTCTCCGATAACTACGCCCATTCCGTGGTCAATAAAAAGCCCTTTGCCTATGGTTGCGCCGGGATGGATCTCGATACCTGTCCTGCGGCGCGAGCTCTGGGAAATGAATCTTGCAATAAACTTCATATTATGGCGGAAAAACCAGTTTGCCACACGGTAGTCTCTGACCGCCCTGAAGCCCGAATACAGGAAATAAACCTCAAGCCGGCTCCTTGCCGCAGGATCTCGTTCCATTATTGAATCAAGCTCCGCCTTTAAATTGTCAAACAATAATCCGTCACCCCTGTACAAATTGAAAATTGAAAGTTGAAAATGGAAAATTGCTGTACGCTTTGTCTTCGCCAAAGAAAATAAACAGATCGCGGGAAAAATTGCTGTACATCAGCCCCAGCCAAACCCTTATTTTCCACTTTCCATTTTCCATTTTTAATTAAAAAAAGTCCCCTGCTTTCGCAAGGGACGGCTCTTACCGTGGTTCCACCCTGATTCGGCAGCAGACATACTGCCCTCAAAGCCCTGTAACGGGAGCACCCGTGCTCGGCTACTCTTTACATTTCGCCTGCAGGCTCAAAAGTGCATTCACCGCACCCGACAGGATATCTCGCACCGAACGATATCTCTCTGAGCTGCCGGAGAAGGGCTACTATTCTTTATCAAAGCCTTTGTTATATATGCAGGACAATGTCCTACAGCAACATTATACACCATTTTCCGCAAAATGTTAATACCCGCAGAAAATTATTTTGCATTTTTTATGAATTCAAAATTCTGAACAATGTAGATTATTCCGGAAATGATAGTCAGAAGTGCCGAAATCCACAGGAAGCATTCACCGACAATGGAGAAAATACTGCTTACAGCAGAGATATCGCCGAATTTGATTATTCCCATATTGCCAAGCTCCAGCAAATACTGCAGCAGCATTACGACAAGCACTGCAACGATCTGGCTTATGGTTTTTGCCTTTCCCCAGTTATTTGCAGCAACAACCTTACCTGAACCGGATGCAACAAGTCGAAGTGCAGTCACCATGAATTCACGGGAAATAATGACAATAAGAACTATAGCATTTGTAAGTCCAAGCTGCACAAAGCAGCCGAGAGCCGCAAGTATCATTATCTTGTCGGCAAGCGGATCCGCAAATTTTCCGAAATCCGTAATAAGATTGTGCTTGCGCGCGATCTTTCCGTCGAGATGGTCAGTATACGATGCCGCAGCGAAGATAATGAATGCAAACAGGTAGTGATGCGGAATACCCGGCATCAGCAGAAAGAAAATATAAAACGGTACAAGCAATATCCTCAGCAGCGTAAGTTTATTTGGTAGGTTCATAATTCATGCCTCTCAGTTTACCATATTTCCCATCAGGTCGCAGTCAAGATTATCGATGATATCCACCATGACGACCTGGCCTATACGTGGCTTTGTTCCGGTTGATACAAAATAGACTCTGCAGTCAACCTCCGGCGCGTCCTGCGGACCCCGGCCGAACCAGCATTCGGTATTCCTGTCGAAGCCTTCGCACAGAACGGGCAGCCTGCGCCCTATGAACTTTGATGTATCCTCAGCCATTATGCGCCCCTGCTGCTCCATAAGTATGTCACGGCGGCGCTGCTTTGTTTCCTCGTCAATCTGGTCGGGAAGCCTTGCAGCCGGAGTATCCTCCTCCGGCGAATAGGCAAAGCAGCCCATTCTTTCAAAACGCATATCCTCCACAAACTGTGACAGCTCCTCGAACTGCTCCTCGGTTTCTCCGGGAAAACCGACCATAAGCGTTGTGCGGATAGTAATACCCTTTACCTTTTCTCTCAGCCTAGCAACAAGAGCACGCAGGGACTGATTGTCCCCGTGGCGGTTCATGCGCTTGAGAACCGGCGCGCTGCAGTGCTGCAGGGGAATATCTATGTATTTTAGGATCTTGTCCTCGGTTGCAATAACGTCGATAAGCTCGTCTGTTATCCTTTCCGGATAGCAGTACAGCACACGGAAGCGCACATCTCCCTCTATTCTGCAAAGCCTGCGCAGAAGCTCCGGCAGCATTGAATGTCCGCACAGATCCTCGCCGTAGCGTGATGTATCCTGGGCAATAAGGATAAGCTCGCGCACGCCGCTTTCGGCAAGTCGCTTTGCCTCAGCCACGATATCATCCGCATCGCGGCTCCGGAAATGTCCTCTTATCATAGGGATTGCGCAGTAGGTGCACATATTGTCACAGCCCTCTGCTATTTTAAGGTAGGAATAATAAAACGGGGTCGTATACACCCTGCCTCCGCAAAGGGGAAGCTCCTCCTTATCGGGAAGAAGCTCGGTCTTTTTGCCGCTTATTACCTCATTTATTACCTCAGCTATATGTTCATTGCCGCCGATACCGACAACAGCATCCAGCTCGTACAGCTCCTTCATTACCTCACTGCCGTATCGCTGTGCAAGGCAGCCGGTAGCTACAATTGCCTTGATCCTGCCGCGCTTTTTCAGCCTGACAAGCTCAAATATCTCATCAATGCTTTCCTGCTTTGCATCCTCAATGAAGCCGCAGGTATTGACAATTGCAACGTCGCTCATTTTTGCGTCCCGCACAATCTCAAATCCTGCCTCACGAAGCGTAAAAAGCATCATTTCGGCGTCTACTCTGTTTTTCGCACAGCCCAGACAGACCATGCCAACCTTGACAGCCATTCAAAAACCCCCGAACAGGCCGCAGCCGCAGCCGAAAAAATAGTTAATCCGGAAAAATCAAATATAACCGGACATCGCATCCTTTATATCATACCACGAAAAGCCCATTGAGCGCAATCCATTTATTGTGCGCTGAATACCTTTTTCGTCTTCGAGATTCCTCGAGTACTTTGTTTCAAGCAGTGCCTGAATCTGCTGCACGGGATCACTTTCAAGCTCGCTTACGATCTCCTCAGCAAGGTGCTTGTCTATGCCCTTTTTCACCAGCTCGAAAACAGCTCTTTTTTCTGAAAAATGCTTTCTTTCAATAAGCTGCTCTGCATATTCCCTTGCAAATTCCTCATCATTTATAAGCCCGAGCTCCTCAAGCCGGGATATAGCACCCTCGGCAGCATTTTCTCCGAAAAGCGGAATAAGCTTATCCTCAAGCTCCCGTCTTGTTCTGGCACGATATTCGATAAGATACAGCGCCTTTTCCTTTGCCCTTGCAAGCTTTGAATCCTCGAGCAGGGAATAAAGCTCGTCATCGGTTATTTCGCTGCCGGTCTTTTTTCCCGAGGAAATGAGCGTGACGGCGTCTATGCTGACTGCATATTCACCGTCGATAAACAGGGCGCTCATGCCCTTTTTTCGTTCTTCAATTGCTGTGATAAGCATATCACTCAACCGTTATGTCTATATCCGCGCCTGAAGTTCTTGCAGGCGAATCAGCAGCCTCTGCAGCCGGAGCTTCCTCAACGGGCTTCGTCTCGGGCTTATCGTCGTCGGCAGCCTTCTTTGTTTTCTTGGTTGCGGCTCTGCTGAAGCTGAGCTTATCCTTGTTTTCAAGAAGCTCCTTTTCAACCTTTTCGTAAACATCAGGGTTATTCAGCAGGAATTCCTTTGCATTATCTCTGCCCTGACCTATGCGGTTTCCGTCGTAGGAGAACCATGCGCCGCTTTTCTTGATAATATCGAGCTGGACCGCAAGGTCGAGCAGCTCGCCGACACGGGAAATACCCTTGCCGTACATGATATCGAATTCAGCCTCCTTGAAGGGAGGAGCGATCTTATTTTTAACGACCTTTGCCCTTGTGCGCGAACCAACAACATCGCCGCCCACCTTAAGGGTATCGATCTTGCGTATATCAATACGAACGGAAGCATAGAACTTGAGTGCACGTCCGCCGGGAGTGGTTTCGGGATTGCCGAACATTATTCCGACTTTTTCACGCAGCTGGTTGATAAAGATCGCAACACAGTTGAGCTTTGAAATAGATCCGGCAAGCTTTCTTAGAGCCTGTGACATAAGTCTTGCCTGCAGACCAACATGAGCTGCACCCATATCGCCCTCGATTTCAGCCTTCGGTGCAAGTGCTGCAACGGAGTCCACTACAATAATATCGATAGCGCCTGAGCGGACAAGCGCCTCGGCAATTTCAAGAGCATCCTCACCGGTATCAGGCTGGGAAACGAGAAGCTGATCTATATCTACTCCCAGTGCCTTTGCATAAACGGGGTCGAGAGCGTGCTCAACGTCGATAAAAGCCGCATAGCCGCCCTTTTTCTGTGCCTCCGCAATACAGTGCAGTGCAAGTGTTGTCTTACCGGAGGATTCCGGTCCGTATATTTCAATAATTCTGCCCTTCGGAAGGCCGCCTATACCGAGCGCCATATCAAGTGAAAGCGAACCCGTGGGGATAGCATCCACCTGCATTGCCGCATTCTGTCCGAGACGCATTACAGCACCCTTGCCGAACTGTTTTTCTATCTGATGGAGGGCTGTTTCCAGTGCTTTTTCCTTATCAACTGCCATGTTAACCATTCCTTTCAATTCGTAATCAGGAAAGCTTCCCAGCTGCCTCTATATTATACAATTTATTACTCATAAATGCAAGAGCGAACCGCCGCGCAGCGCCAAAACCTGTACATTCTATTGCACAACGCCGGATACCGTCCTGTCAAGTCCGGCTATATCCTTTATTGTTCTGATATCCCTGACGCCGTTTGAATACAGCATCGCGCCGACATCCTCCGCCTGTTCCTCGCCAATTTCAAGGGAAATTATTCCGCCGGGTCTGACCTTTCTTACCCAATGCTGCGAAATGACCCTGTAAAAATCCAGTCCGTCAGCTCCGCCGTCAAGCGCCATTTCCGGCTCAGCCTGAACTTCTTTCTGAAGTCCGGGAATCTCTGCCGACCTGATATAAGGCGGATTCGAAATCAGCACATCCGCTTCCCTGTCCGGAAAGCGTGAGGCACATTTTGTGATATCATCATGGTATGCAGTAACGTTTAAGGCATTATTCGCCTTTATATTGCGGCAAAGGTAGTCATAGGCAACAGGTGAAAATTCAACCGCCGCAACACGGCTTCCGGGATATTTTTTCGCAAGGGCAACGGCAATTGCTCCGCTGCCGCTGCAAAGGTCAATTATACTGCGCGGACTGCTGCCCATGCGGCTTATACATTCGCGCACGCAGACTTCTGTATCGTCGCGGGGAATAAGAACACCCTCTCCTACGAAAAGAGGGCAGTCCATAAAAGTCCAGCTGCCGAGTATGTACTGCAGCGGAATTCCGCTGATACGACGGCAGACAGCCTCGTTAAGTTTATTTTCCTTTTCATCATCAACAACTGTAATTCGCGGTGTGAAGCGCCCGAAGCCGGTAAAATGCTCTGTCAGCTCCCGTGCCTCTGCTTCGGGAGAAGCAATTCCTCCCTCGCCAAGCCGTACGGCTGTAAGCTTCAGAAGCTCTCTGTACGTCATGCTATTCTGTCCTCGCCGTTTTCGGGTATTACGTCGTTCATAGCCTGAATGGCTACCTCGATCATATCATCGGTCGGTTCCTTTGTTGTGATATGCTGCATCCACATTCCGGGTGCTGCTATGATCCGGGTAATGATGTTGTCATGCTTGCCGCAGACCTTAATAAGCTCGTAACCGATGCCGACAGTCAGCGGCAGCAGAAGTATCTTTGTAACCGAGCGCAGAACAACGCTTGTAAAGGGAATAAACAGACCGATAAGGATTCCCACTATCAGCATGAGCACAAGAAAGCTTGTACCGCATCTGGGGTGGAAGCGGCGCTGTTTTTTCACATTTTCCACATTCAGCTCGAGTCCGTATTCATAGCAGAATATAGTCTTATGCTCTGCTCCGTGATACCGGAAAACACGTTTAATATCCTTATTCAGCGTACAAAGCGACATATAAATAAGGAAAAGGATTATTCTGATAATTCCCTCATATGCAGAGCGCCAAATCATGGCGTCGTTCATAAACGGGAACGCCTTGGCGGTAAGATTGAACAGGAAGGTCGGCAGGAAGTAGAATACACCGACGCAGAACAGTACAGCAATTATCGTTGAAATTGCCATTAGTACCTTTACGGTTTTTTCTCCGAGGTGCTCGTTCATCCAGATATCAAATTTGGAAAGCTCCTCCTCCGGAACCTCTTCCCCTTCGAGTGCCTTGTCCGCAGACATCATCAGCGCCTTTTCGCCGGTAACGAGAGAATCTATCATCGCGGCAACTCCGCGGAGTATCGGCAGGCGCAGAATCTTGTATTTCTTTGTCAGATTGAGCGGCTGTATTTCCTCCATTTCAATCGTTCCGTCTGCTTTTCTCACAGCAACGGTTGTTTTGAAAGGGCCTCTCATCATTATTCCCTCCATCAGTGCCTGACCGCCGATAGAGGTTATCAGCTTGGTTTTTTCTCTTTTCATTCCGTTTCCTTTCCCGACCCCGGATCACTGCTCACCGGGTTCTTCCTTTTGTTCCTCACTTGTTATCGGTATAATAATAGTGACAGTCGTTCCGACATTTTCCGTACTGTCAATATCAAGCGTGCCGCCGTGCAGACGGACTATTTCATCCGCAACTGCAAGACCTATTCCGGAGCCTCTGACGGTCTGGTTGGCCTTGTAGAATTTCTGCTTTACCTTAGGCAGGTCAGCAGCAGGGATACCGCAGCCGTTGTCGGCTATTGTAATGACGACGTTTGAATCCTCCTGAACAACGTTTACGGTAACTTCGCCTCCGCTTGATGAATATTTCAGTGCATTGTCTATTATGTTTATGAACACCTGACGCAGCCTGTTTCTGTCTCCGATTATCGGCGGCAGCATATCCGGCTCCTCGTAAATGATGTTCTTGTTTTCGGATGCTGCACGCTCCTTCTGCATATAGATCGATTCGTCCAGCTCCGCGAGGATATCTATCCTGTCCATTATGAGCACCATGCGGTCCTGCTGTATTCTCGAGAAATCCAGGACTTCTTCAACTATTCCGTTCAGGCGCTCGGTTTCCTTTATGATTATACCCATGCCCTTTTCAAGGGTACGGCGGTCCTGATAGCCGTCCATCTGCATTGTCTCAGCCCAGCCCTTGATAGCTGTAAGCGGTGTACGAAGCTCGTGGGAAACGGATGAAATGAAGTCGTTTTTCATCTTGTCCGCAGTACCGAGCTCACCTGCCATGTAGTTTATGGTATCGCACAGGTCGCCTATTTCGTCGTCGTAGAATTTGTCTATGCGGGCGTTGAAATCACCCTGAGCTATTTTTTTGGCAGTATCGCTGATTTCACGCACGGGGCGCACAATAGAGCGAAGGAAGTATGTACTTGAAATAAAGATAAAGAACATTATCAGTATTCCGACAAGACAAACAGCCGAAACAGCAATGAATATCTTTCTGTCGGCAGCCTCAAGGGATACGACATAGCGTATTGCTCCGACGGCATTTCCTTCTGAATCGGTAATAACTCTCGTTACAGCCATTACGTTTTCGCCGGAGCTTAGCTTTCCGTGCCAGTCGGCAATGTGCTCGCCTGATTCTATGGCGGTTTTGTAATCCGGCATTTCCTGACTGTCATCCGGAGAAAAGCCCGTAGAGGTTATTATTACAGCTCCGCTGTCGTCGATAACCATAAGCTCCATAAGCTCCTTGTCAGGAAAGGATTCAACATATTCCCTCGCGGTAGAGGTAAAGGTCTCGCTGTCGCTTATAAAATTCACAAGCTCGCTCGATCTGCCGCTGAGCGTCTGAAGTATTCCGTTGTAGTAAAATCCGCGCACTATAACCGCAAATGCAATAATCAGCACGGACAATATAAGAAGTATCACGCCGAAGGTATTGAGCACCCAGCGCTTTGTAATACCCTTCAAAGCCTCACACCCTTTTTGCGAATTGGAAGCAGGGACGGCAGTTACTCAGCGTCCCATTTATAGCCAAGACCCCATACAGTAACAATGTACTTCGGGGAGCTGGGGTTATCCTCTACCTTCATGCGGAGCCTGCGGATATTAACGTCAACGATTTTTTCCTCGCCGACATACTGGTCTCCCCATACATATTTGAGAATGGCGCTTCTGTCAAGGGCTGTGCCGGGATTGGAGAAGAAATACTCCATAATCTGGAATTCAACCTGCGTAAGCTCGATAAGCTTGCCCTTCTTTTTGAGCGAATGGTGCTTAAGGTTCAGCACGAAGTCGCCTGACCTGATTTCTTCCTTGAAATTATTCTCACTTCGCATTTCGGCAATCGCGATCCTGCGGTAAAGTGCGTCAACTCTTGCAACAAGCTCCATGGGTGAAAACGGCTTTGTCACATAGTCATCCGCGCCGTGCATAAGACCGGAAACCTTGTCCATTTCCTGAGTCTTTGCCGTGAGCATAATAATTCCGAGATTGCTGTTTGCTTTTCTCAGTTCCTTGCAAACGCTCAGCCCGTCCATTTCGGGCATCATGATATCAAGCACGGCAATATCGAAATCTCCGTTTGCCTCCCTGTATTTCTGCAGTGCCACAGCTCCGTTTTCAGCCTCGGTCACATTATAGCCTGCACGCTCAAGATTTATTACGACAAAATCTCTGATGGCGGTTTCGTCTTCTGCTACAAGTATGTTCTTCATGCTGCTTCCTCCTTTTCTGACCCGTCACAGTGCCTTTATGCATTTTTCCAGCTCTGACTGATCCAGGTTCAGCTCGTCGCTTGTATTCGTTTTAAATAGCTTTGCCGCGATAACGGCATCCGTTCCGTCGGACAGCTCAAGCCCCAGCGGCACATAGCCGTCCTTTTTCGCCTGTTCTATGTCCGATGCGCCGAAGCGCTCTATACTCAGTATTTTGTCGCCTACGGAGCCGGTCTTGCTGTTCCAGACATAATAGCTGACCTCTCGCTTTGCAGGGTCGGAAAGTGCTGTTACATTTCCCGTCCACGCGTCGGGCATAATAAAGTAGTATCCGTCGTTATAGTTTATTACGGTATTCATCTTTGTCTGCAGGCTGCCGTCATTTGTACGAAGCTGTTTCCAGCTCGTCAGACTGCATACAGCGCCCGCTTTATCCTTGGGCGACGCAGAAAGCGGCGTTATGACCGGAACCTCGACAATGCCGTCGCTGTCAAAATCCCTCGCGCTTATAACGTCCTTGCGGGTCGTCGGGTTTGAATATGTATCGTTTTCCGATACGGTCAGAAGCGGATTTTTCAGCTCATTATCCGCCTTGTCAAAATACACCACCTGCGTTGTGCGCATGCTGCCCGCTTTTTCTCCGTCAAGGATAATTCCGTTCACGCCGCTGTCTATCTTATCGTAGAAAACACCGGTAAATTCCTTTACCTCTGGGTCAAGCTCAACCGCATATTTTCCGATAGGACGCTTTTCCTGATCGGAATACTGCATTACAAGAAGGCTAGAGCCGGACTGCGCCGTACTGAGGGTGATAATCACCAAGTCCTCGCTCTTGTCCCCCGTGATGTCGGCAAGCATCATTTCGTTGTAGGTTTCGTCAACCGTCATTTCACGCACGGCATTGTTTTCGACTGAATATATGCTCAGGGTATTTCGCCCGGTTGCGTAATTGTTCCAGCCTACTATTATATCCTCCTTGCCGTCGTTATTGACGTCCTTGAAGATAACCCTGTCCACGCCGGTGCCCTTGTTGGAGAAGGATCCTATGCAGTCCCACTGCTCATCCTTTCCGGCAATAACGGAAACGTTCAGCTTTGAATCGCTGTCCGTTGAATAAAATGCCAGTGCATACTCTCCGCCGGCTATATCAAACATAGTAATAGCAGAGCGGTACTGTCCCTTCTGGGGATATTTCAGCGTATAACTGCCGCCTGCCTGTCCTTCAATGGCGGTCTGAATAGCTGCCTTGTCGCCGGTGGCTCTCGGCGGCCGCAGCAGAACCTGCTCGCCGAAGCCGATATCCGAACAGCCCGAAAGCCCTGTTGCAGCTGCCGCAGCAAATATCAATGCCGCAGTACGCATGGTAAGTTTACTTTTCATCGTTTTCATTTGCGGCCATCAACTCCGCTTCGCTTAATTTTTTTGCGATCAGGAATTTTATCCTGATCCCCTCCTCCGAAAACATTTTTTCGTGCTCGGTCATTATATTGTCCGCACGGTTTTCGGCATGTAGGTCGTAGCTCACATGCTCCAGTGAAAATCCGCACTGACGGAAATATTCAAGGCTGTCCTCAAACAGCTCGTCGTCGTCTGTCTTGAAGCGCACCAGTCCCCCGTCCCTTAAAAACTCTCTGTACTGCATAAGCTGTCTCGGGTGGGTCAGGCGGTGTTTATTATGCTTTTTTCTCGGCCACGGATTACAGAAATTTATGTATATGCCGTCAATACTGTCGGTGCTGTCGAAGCACTGGGATATTCCCTCTATATTCATCCTCGTCAGCAGCAGGTTCTGCACCCCGATGCCCTTTGCTTCGTAGGCGGCTGCGCATTTCCTGCGTGCTACGCCAAGCATTTTGAATTCAAGGTCGGCGGCAATAAAGTTACTGCCGGGGTCGGCGGTAGCGGCGGCAGCGATAAATCCGCCCTTTCCGCAGCCAAGCTCAAGATAAAGCGGAACCGCATTTACAAATCGGCTGCGCCAGCGTCCTTTTTCCTTTTCCGGCTCGCCCACAAACCACGGGCACGCCTCCAGCTCGGGTTTAGCCCAAGGCTTATTCCTCATTCGCATTTCATTTCCTCCGATTGATACACTTATCCAACATCATATTATAGCAAAAATGCAAAAGGTGTATTTTCTTTGTAGGAATTATAAATTCTATTATTTGGGTTTGAGGGAATAATTCCGTTTTTCTGTGGCAATACACAATCAGTATTGTCTTTATTTATGCATAACGGAGAAAACTTCGGTATTTTGCACAAAGCTGAAACTTTTGTGAAACAATTGCACCCTTCACGTGTTATACTTACAGAAGAATGTTAACTTACTTCTTTATAATAATCTGAAAGGTGGATGTTTTTGAAAAAACACGAAGTATTATCAAAAGAACTGCTGCTATGCTGTTGACGGTATTTACAGCCTTGGGCTGCATATCGTTAAATGCAGCTGCAGACACAACCTCTCAGACAGCAGAGCTGAGATCAGACAATCTAAGGGTAAAAATAACCCCGGAAGGCAAGTTTTCTATCGGACTGAGTAACGGGTTCAAATCCGACGGAGAAGAGGACTTCATCCCGATAACCGAAGGAATAGAAAGAAATAAATATTTTTCGGTGGCAGGTATTTATTGTGATGAATATATTCACCCCTTCGGAAACGGTTCAAATCAAAAGGATATAGAAACCGATTTGCCGGAAACAGAAAATATAAAACAGAAACAGACCACATATTATCTTGCTGAGCAGTCAGTGCGGATAGTTGAAGGTGACGGAGCAGACAGCGCACCTGCTGTTGAATTAAAATACAAAGTGACCAACACTGATAAGCGTGAGCACAAGATAGGAGCAAAGATCCTGCTTGACACTCCATACAACGTTCCGTTCCATATGCCGGGACATGACCCGATAGATACACAGACGGAGCTAAGCGGAGACGATATCCCCTCTTATTGGTATACTTATGACCCGAACGAAATGGATAAGCCGGTGGTAAAGGGAACCCTGTGGAATGATCCTTCGCAAAAGCCAGACAGAGTCCATTTTGCAACATGGGGCCATATTTACTATGAAGATCTGGACTACAATCTGAACTATGGAGAAAAAATCACAGATAACGCTGTTTGCGTAGTTTGGGATAAACAGAGCTTAGCTCCCGGAGAAACAAGAGAATTTGTTACATATCTCGGAATCGGGGAAATTACACAGGAGCTAAATCCGCCGCTTGCGGTGAGTGTGTTTGCGGCTCTGACGCAGTTCTACTGCATCGTTTTCATTGTCGCTCTGGTCCTGGGAATGATGGGGTATCTCCTTGCTTACAAACAATGGAAGCCCGCTCTGATCCTGTTAGGGACCGAAGCGGCTGCCGGTCTGCTTTCTCTGGCGATCTTCCCCAGAATGATCGAAATGGTCTTCAAAAAGGACCGGGGAGAGCAGTCTGTTGCCAATCTTGGAGATACGACCGGAGACCTCCACAACCTCCATATGTTCCTGAAGTTCATCAACGATGAGATGTTTGGCGGGCTCCTGGCGCTGTGCGTCGGCATCATTCTGGTCCCGCTTCTGGTTTATTTCTTCGACCGAAAGTCGAAGGGCACGCTGACCGTCTCCTGGATGTACTACATCGTTCTTTTTATCCCTGTGGCGATTTACCTCTTCATCATCGGCATCACATCGCCCATGCAGATGAACCGGTACATGTATATACTCTATCCGATTGTCTATGTCATGGTGTTCAGTCTGATGACATCGCTTCTGGCGTACATGTTCCGTGAGTGGAAGAAAGTGGTTCCGATGTTGGTCGGCGCGCTGCTCAGTGTCTGTCTGGTCTGCAGCTATATATTGGGGAGTACGTTACACTTCGAATACCTGTATCGCGATTATCCCGCGAAGCAGGCCGTCGCGCAGGAGTATAAAGACCTCAATGCCATCTGTATTTACACCTTTAATTTCCAGCGAATGGCGATTTATGAAGAAGCAAAGAACTACAAGTCCATCACGTTCCTGAAGTCCAACGAGCTTTACAAGCTGAAAGATCTTAAGATCATGAACGACAAGAAGCTCATCCTGATCGCGATTTGGGAGCAGCCGGAAGATGACTTCCTGCTGAGTATATCCAAAGCAGACCCGCACATACGGTACAGTCAGGAACTCTTCGACAGCTATGAGGTCTGTCATACCTATTTACTGTATTGAGTTCCCTCAACAAAAGTGAAAAGCAGCTCCGCCCGGAGCTGCTTTTCTTGTGTTTATTTTGCTTTGAATATTTTATAGTTCGAATGTAGCCGGATCACTTATAATACTCTCTTTCGAGTGCCACAATGTCGTCTCTCTGCAGTGGCAGGGGAAGGTCATTGGGCGAGTGGATGTTCTCTGACTTGAAGAGGAGCATC
>ONAX01000087.1 GCA_900315875.1 uncultured Eubacteriales bacterium
AAGCATATCGACGTCTCTTGCCCAAAGAAATAGGCCCATGCAGAACGTCTCTTGCATCATCCCAAGGCTGGCCACCCTCTTCACCGCTGCCCAGTAGATTCGCCGAGTGCGCTGGTTTACACTCTGGAGGCCACTAACCTGGCAACGCTGCGCTATCTCCTCCACCTTCACTGGAGCTCCAATGGTTGAGCTGGGCCGGTCACGATCCTGACGGAACGTGCCACGAAGCATCAGCTGCTCTTTTGAATCCTTGTGTCTTCCTCTGGCCATGGTTATTCAACCTCGAAAAGGTGATAGCAGTTCTCATGAAGGTTCACAAACTCTTCGCGCGGAGGGAAAATCTGGGCGGCAGAGATTCGATTCGGAAGGAAGCTGTAGCGGATCTCCTTGAGCTCATAGTAACCAACCACGTGGTTGCACGACGCTGAAAGATGCCACCTACCTTCCTCAACATTCACGAAAATGTCCTTACCCTTATAGTGGAAAAGTCCAGTGGAATAGTAGCCGTGCTCGTCCTCCTCCACGTGCTCAACATAGATGGATTGCAAGAACGTAGGCACCGGCCTTCTTAACTTTTCAAGTTGTTCCTTTGTCATGGTTTAATCAAAAAACGGCATAAAACTGCCTATACTGATACTTGGCTTTACC
The DNA here is from genome assembly GCA_900315875.1 of uncultured Eubacteriales bacterium. Taxonomy (GTDB): domain Bacteria; phylum Bacillota; class Clostridia; order Oscillospirales; family Acutalibacteraceae; genus UBA1213. Next base: position 649 of record ONAX01000087.1, read on the forward strand.
CCTGCATTCATGGCGAAAACTCTTGCAGATAATAACATAAGCCAGGCTGTATTTTCATACGAGTATGCAAAAGAACTTTCAGACTTTGCCTATAAAGATGATGTGACAGTGAAAATACACATCAAGCTTGATACAGGTATGAGCCGTATAGGCTTTATGTACCAGATGCCGGAAAGAGATGGTGCATCACTTGATGAGATAGAATATGTCTGCTCCCTTGAGGGACTTGAAAGGGAAGGCATCTTTACGCATTTTGCCCTCTCCGACGAGGGAGATGAAGGACGCACACCGACGACACGCCAGCTCGCCGCATTTTCGGGTGCCGTTGAGGCACTGAGGGGCAGAGGAATAAACTTCCCAGTTGTGCACTGCTCAAACAGCGGTGCGGTAATAGATTACCCCGACGCGCACTTTGACTGCGTAAGAGCCGGAATAATACTCTACGGACTTTCCCCGTCCGAAAAGCTCAGCGGCAGACTTGATCTGCGCCCGGCAATGACAATAAAGAGCGTTATCGCTCAGGTTAAAACTGTTGAACCCGGCACAGCTGTAAGCTACGGCGGAACATATATTACCGATAAGCCTACAACAATAGCAACCGTACCTATAGGCTATGCCGACGGCTATACGCGAAGCCTCGGAGGCAGGGCGTACATGAGCGTCCGCGGCAAAAAAGCACCGGTAATTGGCAGGGTATGCATGGATCAGGCTATGCTTGATATCAGCGGTATTGAGGGAGTGCACCCAGGCGACGAGGTAACGGTTATAGGAAACGGCAGCGACAGCGCTATGACCTTTGACGATATTGCAGCGCTTACCGGTACGATCAATTATGAGCTTGTATGTCTTATCGGCAAACGTGTGCCGAGAGTCTATATACGACGCGGCGAAACCGTAGGAATAATGGACTGCATAAGAGATATCAAAAACGAAACCTGACCAGCGGTCAGATCAAGCGAAAACGGAGATAACAATATGAAGCTTCTTGTACTTGACGGAAACAGTATACTCAACAGAGCATATTATGGCATAAAGGTACTGACAACAAAGGACGGACAGTATACCAATGCGATTTACGGCTTTCTGACAACATTCCGCAGACTGCTTGATGAAAGCTCGCCCGACGCCGTTGCTGTAGCATTCGACCTGAAAGCGCCTACCTTCCGCCACAAGGCATACGGCGGCTACAAGGCAAACCGCAAGGGCATGCCCGAGGAGCTTGCAAGTCAGCTTCAGCCGCTGAAGGATATAATTTCCGCCCTTGGCTACCGGATCGTGACATGCGAAGGCTTTGAAGCGGACGATATTCTCGGAACGCTTGCAAAAAAATGCACCGACGAAGGCTTTGAATGTATGATAGCTACCGGCGACCGCGACAGCCTGCAGCTTGTATCCCCGAGCGTAACGGTGCGCATTGCTGCAACGAAATTCGGCAAGCCGGAGGTCACTCTTTACGACGAAGCGAAAATAATGGAGGTCTACGGCGTCACACCGCCGCAGCTGATAGATATAAAGGCAATCCAGGGAGATACTTCTGACTGTATCCCTGGTGTCAAGGGAATAGGCGAAAAAGGGGCAGGCGACCTTATCAGGCGCTTCGGCAGCGTAAAAAATCTGTATGAAAACCTCGATTCGCCCGACCTTAAGCCTGCTATGAGGGCAAAGCTTGAAGCCGACAGGGAAAACTGCAAAATGAGCTATATGCTCGGTACAATCAGCACCGAGGCTCCGATAGATACGGATATTTCCTCATACATTCCCGCTCCCACAGATAAAACTAAAGCTTCCACCCTTTTTGCAAAACTGGAGCTTTTCTCCCTACTGGAAAAATGGGGACTGAGCGCAGCGGATATATCCCATGTAAGCACCACTGCCGCTGCAGAAAAGCGTACACTGAAAAGCGCCGGTTTTTCCGGCACTCCGTCGGAACTGTTCGGCGGCAAAACTGTTGATTTTATTCTGAATTCCACTGACGCCGAGCCGACAGAGCTTTGCGTCTGCGACGGAGATAATGTATATACTGCAAACGCGCTTTCCTCTGACCTTGCTAATCTGCTGAGGGATTTTCTCAGCGATGAAACAATTTCAAAGCGCACCTATAACGTAAAGCCTGTTTATGCTTTTGCTGACAGGGAAGGCTTTGAATGCCGCAGCGTGGTATTCGATGTTATGCTTGCAGCGTATCTGCTCAATCCTAATGCATCGGATTATTCCCTCAGCAGACTTACCGGAGAGTATTCCGTTGAGCCGTTCAGGTGTGATACAGCGACGGAGCTTTGCGCACTTGTTCCGCTTGCGGACAAGCTTTCTGCCGAGATAGACGCCAAGGAGCAGGGCCCGCTTTTACATGATATCGAGCTTCCTCTTGCGCGCGTACTTGCCGGAATGGAAAATGTAGGCTTCGCCGTTGACAGGCAGGGCATTTATGAATACGGCGAAGGAATGACAGACGAAATCGAGCGTCTTCGCATGAGCATATGCGAACAGGCAGGCTATGAATTCAATATAAATTCCCCGAAACAGCTGGGAGAAGCTCTCTTCGTAAAGCTTGGCCTGCCGAAGGGCAAAAAAACCAAAAGCGGCTATTCAACAAGTGCAGAAGTACTTGAGGAGCTGCGGTACGAATTCCCGATTGTAAGCGATGTGCTGGAATACCGTACTCTTTCAAAGCTCAAATCAACCTACTGCGACGGACTTCTTAAGGCGATTGCTGCGGACGGGCGCATACATTCAAGCTTCAATCAGACAGAAACAAGAACCGGAAGAATAAGCTCGACCGAACCAAATCTGCAGAATATTCCTGTACGCACCGAGCGAGGACGAGAGTTGCGCAGGTTCTTCCGGGCAAAGGACGGCTGCGTTCTTGTGGATGCCGACTATTCACAGATAGAACTCCGTGTACTGGCTCACATTGCTGCCGACAAAAATATGATTGAAGCCTTCCGAACAGGTGCTGACATACACACCTCAACTGCGGCAAAGGTATTTGACCTGCCGGAGGAAATGGTAACTCCTGCACTGCGTAGCCGTGCAAAGGCTGTCAATTTCGGAATAGTATACGGTATCGGCGCATTTTCACTCGCAAAGGACATCGGCGTTTCCAGGAAGGAAGCCGACAAATATATAAAGGATTATCTTCGCCTTTACAGCGGTATCGATAATTACATGAAAACCGTTGTTGAAAAGGCAAAAGCAGACGGATATGTAACAACAATGTTCGGCAGAAGAAGATATCTGCCGGAGCTTGCATCGTCCAATCATAATCTGCGCGCCTTCGGTGAAAGAGTGGCAAGAAATATGCCCATTCAGGGAAGTGCCGCAGACATTATTAAAATCGCAATGATAAGAGTTAACGACAGGCTGAAGGCGGAGAATATGAGCTCCCGCCTTATCCTGCAGGTTCACGATGAACTAATAGTTGAAGCACCCGTTGACGAAGCAGAAAAAGCTGCCGCTCTTCTGAGTGAAGAAATGCAGAATGCTGTTTCTCTTTCCGTGGCGCTGACTGCCGACGCCGGAACAGGAAAAACCTGGTATGAAGCAAAAGCATAAAACTCTATTACAGGGGTGATAAGATCATGCTGCGTTTATTATTCGTTTGTACAGGAAATACCTGTCGCAGCCCTATGGCAAAGGCTATCTACAAGAGAAAATCAATTGAATATCATATTTCGAGCATGTTCAGCAGTGCTGCTGTAGGAATCCTGTCAAACAGCGGTGTATCAAAAAATGCCGTTACTGTTATGAACGAAATAGGTATAGACATAAGCGAGCATGTTCCGAGAGGACTGCGTGAGCACGACATCGACGTGTGCAACATTTTTGTTGTTATGACTCCGGGTCATGCCGAAATCCTGCGCTCTGTTGATGTTCCCGATGAGAAAATATATATTCTCGGAGGCGGAATCCCCGACCCCTACGGCTCAGACCTTGTGACCTACAGGCGCTGCAGAAACCTCATTGAAAACGGCGTTGATGAGCTGTGCAGGATGATAGTCGAAAAATATCCCCAGTATGTAAAAGAGGATGAATGACATGAGCGATATACTCATAACGTCCATGCAGCAGCGGCACATCGGCGCTCTTGCAGAGCTTGAAAAAATCTGCTTCGGCGCTCTTGCATGGAACGAACAGGCTCTTGCCGACGAGCTGACCAATGACACAGCGCATTTCCTCGTGCTGGAAAAATCAGGGGAAGCCATCGGCTACATCGGAACCTTTGTAGTCGTTGACAGCTGCTACGTTTCAAATATCGGGATACTTCCGCAGTACCGCAGACAGGGCTTTGCTTCAGTGCTCATGGAAAGTGCCTGTAAAGAAGCGTTTTCCCTCGGCGCAAGGTCAATTTCGCTGGAGGTACGCCCGTCTAATACTGCTGCAATTTCGCTTTATAAAAAGCTCGGCTTTGAGGAAATAGGTCTTCGCCGCGGCTTCTACCGTGAGCCTAAGGAGGACGCACTCATCCTAAACCTTGATCTGACGGCGGAAAAATACGGCCAAAGCGAAATAAACAAGAATACATAATAAGGAAAAGGATATATGAAAATTCTATCGATAGAAAGCTCCTGCGACGAAACCGCTGCTGCAGTGGTTGAGGACGGCAGGAAAATTATTTCTTATGTTGTTGCCTCGCAGGTCGAGGAGCACAAGCTCTACGGCGGAGTTGTTCCCGAAATAGCAAGCCGCCGCCACTGCGAAGCCATTAACGGAGTAGTAGAGGAAGCTCTTGCTCAGGCAGCTATCACGCTGCCGCAGCTGGACGCTCTTGCTGTTACATATGCGCCGGGACTTATCGGCGCTTTGCTTGTCGGAGTAAATTTTGCAAAGGGACTGTCCCTTGCAACAGGTCTGCCGCTTGTACCGGTGCATCATCTGCGCTCGCATATAGCTGCAAACTATCTTGCACATTCTGAGCTTGAGCCGCCGTTTCTTTGCCTTGTTGTATCCGGCGGACACAGCCATATAGTAGAGGTAAAAAGCTACACCGAAATGAAGATAATCGGCAAAACCCGTGATGATGCGGCAGGAGAAGCCTTTGACAAGGCAGCGCGAACAATGGGAATGCCTTATCCAGGCGGTATACATCTTGACGCGGCTGCTGAGGAAGGAAACGAGCTTGCTTATAAATTTCCCAAGCCGAAGGTAAGCTCCTCACCATACGATTTCAGCTTTTCCGGACTAAAAACTGCGGTTATCAATACAATACATAATGCCGAGCAGCGCGGAGAGGAAGTCAACAAAAATGACCTTTGCGCTTCCTTCCGTAAGGCGGTGGCTGATTGTCT
>ONAX01000017.1 GCA_900315875.1 uncultured Eubacteriales bacterium
GCACCGAACTCATCATTCATTTCTGCCAGTGTCATCTGTCTGTTCATATTTTTATTATATCATTTTTTCGATTACTTTGCAATTGTGCGGTGTTGCCTTTACTCAATACCGTAGTATTCAATGCAAAGCATTGTCAGGTCATCGAACTGTTCCGCTTTTCCGACAAAATCGGTTATATGCTTGTCAACAGCTGTCAGGATATCAGTAGGATTACCGTCTTTGCAGGAATTGAGAGCCTCAACCGTCCGTTCCATGCCAAACAGCTTTTCATCAGCATTTGTAGCTTCCGGAACTCCGTCTGTGTACACAAACAGCCTGGCACCCGGCTCCATTTTAATATTATAATCGGTATATTTCATTCCCTCAAAGCCGCCTATAACAAAACCGTGTTCGTCATTTATGACCTTGAAATCTTCTCCGGGCATTTTGATAATGGGATTTTCGTGTCCTGCGTTTGATGCCGTGAGAACGCCGGTTTTTACATCAAGTACGCCGAGCCACACTGTGACAAACATTTTTTCATGGTTGTTGACGCAAATCACGTTATTTACATCTTCCAGAACCTGCGAAGGGCTTGTGCCGGTTATCATCCTTGACTGAATCATGCTTTTTGCCATCATCATAAACATTGCCGCAGGAATGCCTTTTCCCGACATAAAAATCGCCGCCGACCTCCTTTGCCGGAGTCATACTCGCGAAAATATTGAATTCCTTGCGATCTGGAAAAGCGGGGAAGATATTCGGCAGCATATCCGCCTGTATTCGCTTAGCCAGCGCCAGCTCCGTATTAACACGTTCTTTTTCCGCCGTTATCTTTGTAAGATTTTTTACATATTCCGCCAGATCACTTTCCATGTTTTTCATGGCGATGCTGAGAGCTTCGAGCTCATCCCCGGTACGGATATCAAGCTGAGCGAAGTGCGGTGTATCTCTATGATTTTCCTTGCTGTCTTTTGTATATGCCAAAGCCGATGCCGCAAGCTTATTGATCGGTTCAACAGTCTTTTTTTTCGTACTCCTTATGGATAATATCAATACTATAACAGTAATGACCGTAACCAGCAGAGTATACTGAATCATGAATAGAATACTTGTATTGATAGCTTTGTTCATATTCTGTTCGCAGAATACACAAACAGGATATTTTCCCACATCAAAGAGCTTTTCAGCACCACAGGAGCGAAAACCGTACTCTTCCATTACATATGTAGTAGCAGTAAGCCTTTCGCTTCCGTAAAGCCTGTCAAACCAATGGTGGACTTTTCCCTCAGTATATGATTCTATCTCATCCTGGTTACATTCGTCCCAATAACCGGGTGGACAATTCTTTTCTGAAGTATCTGTATCTATTACATATACCATTCTGCGATGTTCGGTATCCAGAAAAGCAATGTATAACTCCCTATCTTCGCTTGCTTGCTTTTGTTTATAAAGTTCATCGAGCTGTATTTTGTAAGCCGGACTTTGCACTTGCTCAATTTTTCCGGACAATGCGTTATGATCATCCTTGAGTTCTTCTTCCGTCATGCTGTCGTACATTCCGGAAACTTTCTCAGCTTCTTTTCGCAGTTCATTAAGATCCAATGACTGAGCAATAATTCTTGCGTCCTTTGCTGTATTTGCTCTGTATATATAATCTATTGAACACCAGTACAGATAAAAAGCAAACAAACCTGCCGCAATGCTTATTGCCAAAGACAGAGATATGATATTCCGAACAGTCTTTCCGGCAAAGCTGTTATGCTTTCTCTCCCGTTTGTTCATTTCCAGAATAGATTTAGACAACAATGAATCCTCCCTTAACCTGCAAAAGCAATTTTTCATAAACAACAAGAGCGTACCCCACAGCATATCACTATCCTGCAGAATACGCTTTTTATTTTTGATATGTATTCTTGTAAATGGACGCAGTTATGCCCGGATTGCCTACTGAAGCGTGCCGCATAAGCATAACCTTGTCAACTCCTTTTTTAAAATTAAATTAATGACTTCGATGGACGAAAAATCACATAACCTCATTATATATTTTACTATAAAAAGACCAAAAAATCAATAATAATAGTTATAAGTTGTCCTAAATTTGCTTAAGTTGTTATATTTTAATTGTGGGAGTTGTCACGGATATGCGTGGACTGGTATTTATAATAACATTGACAACGGTTTTTACGCTATGTCTTGAGTACATCAATGTGTGTAGGCCGTACCCCCTGTACTCTTTGTCAGATAGCAGATGCACAGACCCCTGTTATCAACAAAATGCAAAAAGATTTCTTAATATTTTTAATATCATTTTGTCTAACCGTTTAATAGTAAGCGTCAAATAAGCAGTGTATAGAAAACCCACGGAAAAGGAGAAACTCTCCCATTCCGTGGGTTTAGGTTTACAATGATTTGATAATATTCCCACTGCGTTTGGCATGGAGATAGATCTCTTTAAAATCAGAGGAATAATTATTTCCGAAATGCATACTCGTGATAGAAACCAGTCCGTCAGAGATAATAACATCCTTCCACGGAAGCAGTGTTACGTTCAACAAAACAGGCGGTTTACGATACTGAATCAAAGCTCATTTTTGCCACATCCTATGCCTGATTTATCTACTTCAATTATAGCATAAAATGCAGGGGTTTTCCAGTTTTCATGCACCTTTTGGGTGCGTTTCGCATATGGATTTATTGCTTTGTTTTCGGCTTGTAATCAACCTTTCGCACTTATCGCTCTATTGAGTTTCACGGATTCAGGTTTGACTTTAATATTTTTCTTGATATATGCGGTGTTGCCTTGATTTTATACTTGCAAGTTACTATTCCGATCTTGTATACACAACATCTTCTTTTCTGTTGGTATTTAGTTATAATGGGTAGTTAACATTCCCCTGTCATGGTGACAGGGGGCAGGTGTCTCGTCGAAGCTGACTTCGCTTTGAGGTTTTACTGCAAGCAGCAAAACCTCTGATCGCTCCGTCGCTTCTCCTCTCCCCAAAAAGTCTTGCGACTTTTCGGGGACCCCATTTGGGGTATAGTATTCCCTTGGCGGAGATTGTTCTTTTTCAGACAACTACGCAGGCACTTTCAGCCGATAGAGAAGCGTACTCGTGCCGCCGCAGATAACGCCGTCAGCTTTATAGAACAGCTGCGGCACACAAAGGGAGAATTTTATAATCAGCCCTTTGAACTGATTGACTGGCAGGAAAGAATAATCCGTGATATTTTCGGAACTATCCGTGCTGACGGTTATCGTCAATTCAATACGGCATATATCGAAATCAGTAAGAAATCCGGCAAGAGTGAGCTTGCCGCCGTTCTCGTCTGCGACAGGTCAAAGTATATAACCGGACAGTCGTTCGTTATTGACGGTGGATTGTCTGTTTAATGAAATTTATTTTTTGAAAAGCGACTGTCTCCCTGATCTCGTAGCGACGCTTCTGTATTAAAGTACTCCGGATGGATGTTAATAATTATATTTCAGGGACTGCTTCGCCAGTCCATTTTTCAGCAAATAAGACCGTACCTTTCATTTCTGATTGGTACGGCCTTGTTTGTAATCATAATAATAATGACAAATATTGTTTTGCTGTTTTAAACATTTTGCAACTTCTTCATTCCGTTCTTTGGAAAGCCTTCAATGGATTATCATAAAGCCCGTCTTCGGATGTATATACATAAGCATCTATAATTCTTCCCATCATAGATGACGCACAAATATACGCATATCGCGGCTCGCCGCTTTCGGGGACAAGCTCGTAGTAGTAATCATAGCCTGTAGAGTTACTGTATTTCATAGAAACATTCGGCGTGCCTATCTCCTGTATCAGGGATCTCATATCAATCGTTTTTGACAGGAGCTTTCTCATTTCATCCTCTGTCAGCTTTTTATTTTCTGTAGGATGCCATACAAGGGGCAGTCCGCCTATAAGCCTTGCATCCACCACGTCGCTGCCTTTGATATCACAAATCAGAGATGTATTATCCTCATAGTTTCCGAGCATTGATTTTTCGTTATATTCCTGAATATACAATGCCCTCGCTCCAAGGTTCATTACAGAAAAACTCTTCACACCGACCTTATCCGGCTCATCGGTGTTTTCATAGCAGAAGCTGATATTAATAAAATACTTTTCGCCATCCAGATCACATGTATAATGTGCTGAGCCGGTCAGGACATTATGACCGTAGTTATAGGAACCACTGCTGCCGGAAGAACCTCCTTCAAGCTCACACTCTGAAAGAGCTGCCGGATATGTACTAAAAAAACTGTCAAGCTCTTTATCAAATGAGGGGCTTTTTTGTATTTCAGCAGTAAAATTTTTTGCCAGTGCTTCACGGTCGCCGTTTCCGGCAGCTTTCATAAGAGCCTTTATTGCTTCATCGGCTGCCTGAGTGTCACCGACCCAGGCATTCTGCCAATGCTCCGGAACACTGCTGTAAAATCCTCCGAAGATACGGGGCACTATTCCGATGGCAACTATAAGAGCAGGCAGAACAAGCAGTGTGCCGCCGAGAGACATACATACAGTCGGAAATTTTCTTCCTGCATTTTTAGGTTTACTCTTATTCACTATTCCGATAATCAGCAGTATGATTCCGGCAAGAAAAAATACAACTATAAACGGAATAATTATTAAAATCAATACCAGATAGAAAAATGCCATATTCTCACATCCTTGATAGGGCTTTGCCGCTATGCTTCAATCTTAATATCATAGCAGTTATTTTCGTCTCAAATAACCCTTCCGAATGACCTTTGTCTTTCTCTAACTACGGACGGGCAAGCTCTCCTTTGGAAAAGTCGGGATTACGGTTAAAGATCCGATTCACTTTCAAAATACTATCCTCCAGAAATATCCGAATACATTATCTCAGGAAATCGTACCTATTTCAAGAGTATTTCTAAAAAATCTTTTACCATTATCAATGAGGTACAGGAAAACTGGATATAGATTTATCTTATGCGATGTGCTATAATCATTGTGTCGTCACCATAAGATTCTTGCAGAGAAATCCGTACAGGTTCAAGTCCTGTCAGGCGCACTTGCTTTATAAAAATCCGGCTCTTTAAAAGTCGGGGGTTCTTGATCGTCAATTCAGAAGGAGAAGCTTTATGAAAAAAATCGCATTGGTTATCCTATGCCTTGTTGTTATACTGTCCGTCTCAGGCTGCTCAAAATACATTAACGAGACTGATACCGAAATCTACAATAAGATGGCTGCCAAAAACGAAGTGATGCCGGAAACTGATGAAATCGGTTCATACACAGAGGTGTATACCAACAAAAACATCTATAACCAAGTGGCACCCATATTCAAATCAGAAACATATACTCTTATTGCAAAATATGAAAAAGAGGAATATGAAAGTCAAAAATCCATTGTCTCTGAAAAATACAGTATTGAATCATCCGGCGAAGATGCGGACAGCTCCTCATTCGATCTTGACGGATTCCGATTCAGCCTGTTGTCTGAGCAATATATTGATTATCCGAAGACTTTGTACTTCATTGGGTTCAATGATGCTGACAGGGCTGTAGCATACATTTACTTCTACGATCAGGATCTTGATGTAATCGACCAGTCATACGATAAATTCCTGCGTGAATACTCCGACTGGAAATATTAATCTGAAGACTCAGATTAATCAGATAATACATAAGCCGTTCGTCCCTAAAATTGACCATTCGTCCCGAAAGCATATCTGAAGTATTGATTTTATCCGGATATTATTATATATTATACTTGAAAATATTATAAGAAAGGATGTTTTTATATGCAACAAAGGCTGAAAAGGCTCGGAAAAAGTATGCTGAGCATAATTATGTCCTTAAGCATAATTGCAACCTGTCTGTCGCTGACTGCACTTCCCTCAAATGAGGTGCAGGCGGGAACAATCACCAATATCATTACCGGCAAATGGGCTGCCATCGGTCTTGAATATCTTGAACGGGGCGCTATGCGAACTCTTGGTTCTGCAGCGGCTCACGCGGACAATGATGCCGTGTCGGATATCCTGTCCACAACAAAAAGGTTTCTCAGTAATCCTCAGTCGAACACACTGGCCGATATCAAGAAGCTGTGTGTTCAGATGAACAACAAGCTTGACGCACTGAGTAACACCATCAACAAGAATAACTCCTATATTTCCGGCAAGCTTCAGAACATCAGTAAGCAGATCGATCAGAATTCTTACAACAGCTGTGTCACTTCTGTCAAGAATATTGATTCCAATTACTCATGGGTGCTTACCAAATTCGATGATTTCTTTGAATGTGTTGATAAAGCTGATATAAACGATGATGAATCCATCCAGAACCTTCAGCTCGCATACAACGATCTAATCAGTCTGTATGAAGCCGGCAACGGAATACATATCCATACGGAAAAGAGCTTTAACTTCACGGATGACGCTTTTACTCTTGCAGGACTTCTCAGCCCCTACAATGCCTACTATAAAGTGGATCCCGAAAAAGATGTCGCAGACAAAAGCGGCTGGGGCAGCCTTACCGGCGGCGATGTCCTTATTGAATATTACTACAATATCCTTACCAAAACCGACGCATTCGACCATGAATTCGTCAGAGACATGTCTGCGGAATATAACTATCTTGCAGGTATAGTTGCAAACTATATGGAAGCATATTTAATGTATATTTCCTATTATTCGCAGTATGTCTATTCACAGACATCGTCCAATCCTGCTGTTCAAAGAAACAAACAGAGGGAAATCGACGGCCTCTGGAAGCAGTATGATCAATCCTGCTATATAGTATTGAGAGCTCTTTCACAGATGGTCAGTCTTCATGACGACAGGCTCCGCGGCGCAATGAGAGACTATGATGTGGATACCACGATCTATTTCAGCGGAGCAAAAAATAATATCAGCGCATATTACTATCTGGATCTGGCGCCTGGTCATGACGAAATATACACAAGCGATAAAAACAAAACGGATTCGGATTTTCTTGCCGCGCAGGTGAGACCGTACAATTCAAATTCTGCTTATTCATTCCGCAAAGTGACTTCCGATCAACAGACGATTAATATGGAAGATCTATGTTATACAGCATTTAAATTTGATACGTTTATTCTTTCAGTGCCTATGGAATATACAGGATTCTCCTGTGACTACTACAATCTTGCGAAAATCGGATCCTCCTCGCCGTCAGGCTGGAAGATAATAGCAAACGCATCTGATATAAACGAACTTGTAAACCCTGACGCATTTGACGACGGAAGTGTTTCCAGCAATCTCAAAACCTACCTTTCGCTGCACGGCGTCAACGATCTGCCTGCCATCGACGGTACAAACAAATATGCTACCACATCAACATATGAATGGAATCCGGGTCCGACCTCAGTATCATCCCACGACATAAATATGACCTTTGTCGATATCGGGTCCGGAATTTACAAACCAAATACACCCTCAACAGCCACCTTCGATATGGATGATGACTTAAAAAGCATCAAAGGCAAGGAAACCGCCATAATATTCAAGGGACAGCCAAATGTTGCCTTTTATCTTCCCACGAACAGCGGCGCATCATATCAATATTCCGGTCTGGATTTCAACGGCAAAGAAATGAGTGTTGCCGGGGGAAGAAATGTACTGAAATGCGGCACATCAGTAACTCTGAGAATCAAGCCTGATGATAACAAATATATAAAGAGCCTCAAGCTGGTCGATAAGCGCGTATGGGATACTAATCCATCCGATTCTGCGCTGTATACATACATAAGCGAGGATAATGAGCTGTACAGCGCTGACTGCGGCATTTATCCCGAAAGCGACGGATACTATACCTTTGTCATCAACGTTCCCTTCAGAGATGCCAAGGTCGAACTGGAGCTTGGAGATAGTAATGTAAAAAGCGGTATTGTCACCCTTGCCGAAAGCGAAGCCATTGATAAATTCTCAGGGGCTGATTACTACGACCATGACGGCGGTATCCTGTTATTTGATAATTTCACAAGCGAAAAACAAAGGGTGTTTGATGTCGGAGATACCGTAAATGTTGCAGTAATCCCCTATACGGGCTACACCTGCAAAGGAATCGAGGTAACCGACAGTAGCGGTAACAAATACGAAGCATCACAGGTCAAAAGCGAAGATTTTCTGAGTCTGAATTATGCACAGCGCAATTTCAGCTTTACTATGCCGGATGCCGATGTCACTGTCACGGCAGTGTACGATGAGGCATTCCGCGTCACACTTATGTCATCAGATCAGAATGCAACCGTTCATTTTGTAGATGAAAACGGAACCGTTGACAGCACATCTGATGAACGTTCCTATGATCCCGGTAGTACCGTAAAGGTCGAAGTCAAGGTGGCAAACGGATATGTTATCAAAAGAGTCACCCTGAGGGATTACACCAACCGTAAATACCTCGGCTGCGTACAGGACGACAATTCATTCAGCTTCATCATGCCGGAAGGCGATGTCACCGTTGAAGCTGTAAGCGAAATAATGGATATGAGCAAGTATATTGCATCATTTGACGACAGTCTCAGCGGCTATGTCGGCTTTGTAGACAGCAGCTCAGACCCCTACAACGTCAGCTCAATCCAGGTTACTCCTGGCGATAAGGTGTATTTCACCTCGCAGCTAAACAAGTTCGCTGTAAAGGACAGCACAGGCGCTGATGTCGAAATAACTAATCTTAATGATAACACATACAGCTTTATCATGCCGTCTGACAATGTTGAAATCTCGGCTTCGGTCTATACGGCAAGAATAAATGATAGCAGCAGGCAATACATGAGTTTTACCGATAAAGACAACAATTCTCTCGCTTCTTCTTCAGCATATGTTCCTGACGGCACAGAAGTCACGTTTATCGTAAAAAATGCAGACCTGTGCCACTGTGAAATCAATATTACGGACAGTAAGGATAATGCTGTTGATTACACATGGATTTCTGACAACATATACAGCTTCGTGATGCCGGAATCAGACGTCAGTCTTTCTGCCGTACCGACAGATAAACCCACACACGACTACGAAAACGGCATATGCAGGACATGCGGTGAATACGAGCCTGCATATCTCAACAGTGACGGAAATTATGAAATAGGCAACGCAGGAAACTTCCTGTGGTATGCAGCTTTGGTAAACGGCGAGCGCGAGCATGCTGAATTCAAAACCCGTGATGCATGTGCAGATGCAGTTCTTGTGGATAATATCGACCTTGAAAACCGTATGTTCACAAATATCGGCAAATTCAAAAGCGGTGCAATTGCAGCCACTGAGGACAGATACATCGGCTCCTTCGACGGTCAGGGACATACCATAAAGAATTTCTATGCTGACGGCTCCTATAATCACTGGGGTATGTTCGGTATGTCATACTGCGATCTCAAAAATCTTACCGTGAAGGGCACTATAGATGTCACCGAAGATGATATTACCGACGATACTTTACTCGGTATTGTTGCATACGCAGGTCTCGGCTCCAAGATATCGGACGTTACAAGCTGCCTTGAAATACGCAACAACAACAATGTATGTGCTATAGGCGGTATCGTAGGCCTTGCAATGGGCTCCCTGACAATCCAGCGCTGCATATTCCTCGGCAGTATCGATTGCACCAACGGAAATCAGTATAATATTGGCGGCATTATCGGTGATACCGGCGCAGGCAATGTAATAAAAGACTGTGCAAACATCGGAAATATCAAAACCAAGGTCGGCAAAGCAGCCGGCATAGTCGGTATTATCGAAATGGGAGCCGG
Source organism: uncultured Eubacteriales bacterium (assembly GCA_900315875.1). Classification (GTDB taxonomy): domain Bacteria; phylum Bacillota; class Clostridia; order Oscillospirales; family Acutalibacteraceae; genus UBA1213. The sequence goes on from ONAX01000017.1 coordinate 9,730, forward strand.
CAGCGTCTCAGACTGTTATAACTATGCCGATATAGAATCCGAAAATGAAACAGGACCTATTGCAGCATCTGCATCGGCACAAACAACCTTTGACAACTGCTACCACCTTAAAGAAACAAACGAAACGGATAGTCCGTCCGAGGGCATGAATTCTGCCGTTTCTGCACGCTTCAGCTCAGGTGAAATAGGCTATAAGCTGAATCACAGCACAACAGACGGCACACAGGTCTGGTATCAGAACATCGATAACGGCGAGACTCCGGATGCTTATCCGCTCCCCGACAAAACAAAGGGTACAATATACTATATCGAATCCGAAAACCGTTATTCCAACTATCCGGACGGCAATTCTCCTGTGCAGGAAACCGTTACGGTCAGCATTGATACCGACAAATTCATCGTTGACGAAAACGGAAACCCCACATCATATCTGACATTTGACAGCACAGGTACTTCCGACCCCTGCAGCGTAGAAAAGGATCAGGATGTCGTTATCCGCTATGTAGTTGACGAATATCACAAACTTGACACCGTACTTGCAGAGGATCAGACCTCCGGCGAAAAAGAAACCCTTAGCTTCAAAGACGGTTCCATCACTTATCACGTAACTGACAGGGATATCATGATCATTCCGAGCTTTATAGAAAAATCTCAGCCCGAGCCACAGATAGAATCAGGCATCAGCACATATGAGGATCTTTGTAAGCTTGCTCAGGACCTGCAGGATAACTACGATGGCAACAAGAATGTAAATGTATGGCTTGAAAACAATATAGTTGTTCCGAAGGACAGCAAATGGACTCTTCCTATCGGAACGAATGACAAGCCATTCTGCGGAATCTTTGACGGCAAAGGCTATGCGATAATGGGCCTGAACGTTTCCGTTCAGGATAACGGCGGTCTGTTCGGTGTCATAGGTGAAGGCGGTCTTGTAAAGAATCTTTCCGTAATTGACTGCGATTTCAACCAGAAAAGCGACAAAGCCGGCGGTATTGCAGCCCTCAACAACGGTACAATAGACCACTGCATAAGCGGTATAAATGTTGAAAACGGACTTGTGATAAATACCGCCAAATACGGCAAAATCAATGTCAATACTCTTAATTCCTACGTTACCGGTACACAGGCAGGCGGCGTAGCTGCTGAAAACAACGGCACAATCATCGGCACAAGAAACGGAGCTTATGTAACAGGCACAAATTGCGGCGGACTTGTCTGCACAAACAACGGAACTATCTACGGCTGTGCAAATAACGGACCGGTAGGCAGTGATTCGGTTTCTATCAAGCTGTGCGGCGGACTTACATGTATTAACGCCGGTACTATCGGAAGCTCCTACAATTCAGGCAAGGTAAACGGAAGTGAAAATGCGGTTCTTGGTTACGTTGCAGCACAAAACGACTCTGCTGAAATTGACAAGGTTTTCTATAATGATGTAAACGGCGTTTCTCCGATCAAAACCGGAGTGACTGCAGTAAAAGGCAGTCTGATTCTCAAAAAGAATCTTGAAATGCTGGATCCGTCATTCACCGATGAACTTAACAACGCAACAGACAGCCGTGTACGCTGGAAACTGATTGCAACAGCACATACACAGCTTAATATGGGATATCCCGTAATAGAGTGCAATTATCTCTCAAACAGACGGATTAATGCAATCGACGGAATTCTCATAGACGGTATGATGCACAACGCGCTTAATGTGGTTTATCACCCGATTAAATCTGAAGAACCGCTATATTCAGCACTTCAGAGTGCTGCGGCAGGAAAAACACTGGCATCTGCATACAGCGTGACAATCGACGACGGCAAAGGAAACTACGTTCCTCCCGAGCTGTGGTGCGGCGGCGTTACATTGTCAGTTCCTGTTGACAGCAATAACGTAAGCATTGTTATTATCGACAGCCGCGGAAATGCACAGACGATTCAGCCTGAGAGCATTAATGATGGTTTTGCTTCGTTCACAGTAGCAGAGCCTGTCAGCTTTGCAGTTGCTAAAAACAGCACTTTCACCGGCGCAAATACCGACAATAGTCTGAACGGCACACCGCTTACCGGCGACAGTGCTCCGCTTATTATTACAATGTTTGCTGCACTAATCAGTGCATTTGCTGTAGTAATATTCAGAAAAAGAAAAGCACACAGATAATCATTTTTAAGAAGCCGCCATATCAGTAATCATAATATCCGGCTCCGAAAACAGAAGAATAGCAAAAATGTCGCAGAGCAAAGATCAAGTCTAAACTCTGCGGCATCTGTTATTTTTTCAGGAAGATTTCTTGTTTTTTACTACAAGAACCTTCGAAATGCGCTGTCCGGAAACCTCCTGAACGGTAAATCGAGTACCGTGTATCACAACCGACGGATGCTCTCCGCTTTTCGGTATATGTCCCATCCGGTCGAGCATTACACCGGCGATCGTGTCGTTGTCGTCCTCTTCAAAATCCAGCCCGGTAAGATCTGCTATTTCATCGAGCGGCGTAGCTCCGTCAACGGTAAAGCTGTTTTCATCCAGCCGGCGGATGTCCTCCTCCTCGTGGTCAAATTCGTCCTGAATATTGCCGACGATTGCTTCCACAAGGTCTTCCATGGTAATCAGTCCGCCCGTGCCTCCGAATTCATCCACAACAACTGCGATCTGCGTTTTATGCGAGGTCATATATTCAAACATTTCGCTGCAGCATTTGGATTCGGGAACATAAACAGCTTCCTTTATAAGCTCCGGGGTCAGTGTAAGGTCTTCACAGCTTCCTCCGACATAACGCAGAAGCTCCTTGACATGTATCATTCCGACGATATCGTCAATATCCTCATGATATACCGGTATACGTGAATAACCGCTCCTGATAGCAGCCTCGGCAACATCTGTAAGCAGGGCGTTATCCTTTACCGCTACGATGTCACGTCGGTGGGTCATGATTTCACCGACCTTTGTGTCGTCAAAATCAAAAACGTTTTCGATCATATCCTTTGTGTTTTCCTCGATAAGACCGTTTTCCTCTCCCTCGCCGACCATCTGCAGAATTTCCTGTTCAGCCTGCTCCTGCTTTTCGTCGTCGGTTTTGCGGCCTTTTGCAAAAACACGTACAGACACTGCTGCAAGCATCCTTCCGGCAAGCTCCGCCGGGATAAAAAATGCAGAAACAAATGAAAAAGCCCCCGCACAGCTGCTGACAATCCTGTCAGAATGGATTCTGCCCAAAGCAGACGGAAGATACATAAACACCGCAAACATTAGCGAGATCGCTGCAGCTGAAATAACTGCAAGCAGCACGCCGGACAATGTTTCAGCATAACCCGAGCCCTGCAATGCGCTGTACAGAAGACTGTACACCTTTGCCGAGCCGAATGTACACACAAGCGCCGAACTCATTGCAAAGGATAGCCCCGCGCCGGTCAGCGCACGAAAAACATATTTGTCATTATCAAGATATTTCGCAATTCTTTTGGAAGCACTGCTGTCGTTTTCTGAGTTTTTCTTGTAAAATGCAGCCGTGCTGCAGTCAAGGGCGCTTCCGTAAAGCCGCAGAAAAAACGCGGCAGCCGCAAGTATCAGTGCGGCGGCAGCAGCCAGAGCGGAAAACGGGACACCGAAGATTTCTCCCGAAAACATACTGTCTCCATCGTCAGTCATAAAAATACCTCTCATATAAAATAAATAAAAGCATAACACTTCAAGCTAATAATACGAAAAAAGAGACGCAATGTCAACTGCCTTTTATGAAATCATGGAATAAAACTGCATTTTCGGCATAATGACGACATGAAACAGATTGAACGCACAAACGAAAAAGTCGATGAACTTCTGATTCACCGGCTTTTTCTTTCCCTTACGAAAGGGCAATATTATTTTATTGTCATTGTTTTTTCGTCCGAAAGGGAAATGCTGGTATCAATTATAAAGATCTGTAGAAAGATATCTTTCACCTGTATCAGGAAGGATGACTACAATGTTCTTTCCTGCATTCTCAGGACGCTTGGAAAGTACCAGAGCAGCATGCAGAGCTGCACCGCTGGAAATTCCGACCAGAACGCCCTCGGTGCGCGCAAAGGTCTTTGCAGCAGCAAAAGCATCTTCGTTTGCAACAGGGAGAACCTCATCATAAACATCAGTATCAAGAGTATCCGGAACAAAGCCTGCACCGATACCCTGGATCTTATGCGGACCTGCCTTACCCTCTGACAGAACGGGCGAGCCTGCAGGCTCAACAGCAACAATCTTTGCATCGGGGTTGTTTTCCTTAATATATCTGCCTGTGCCGCTGAGTGTACCGCCTGTACCGACACCTGCAATGAAAATGTCAACCTTTCCGTCTGTATCGTTCCAGATTTCGGGACCTGTCGTCTTGTAGTGAACCTCAGGGTTAGCCGGGTTTACAAACTGACCGAGAATAACAGCACCGTCGATCTCGTTTTTCAGTTCCTCTGCCTTTGCGATCGCACCCTTCATGCCCTTAGTACCCTCAGTCAGTACGATCTCCGCACCGTAAGCCTTAAGAAGATTTCTTCTTTCAATGCTCATGGTTTCGGGCATTGTAAGTATTGCGCGATATCCCTTCGCAGCAGCCGCACTTGCAATACCGATACCTGTGTTTCCGCTGGTAGGCTCTACGATTGCAGCGCCGGGCTTAAGAATACCCTTCTGCTCTGCGTCCTCGATCATAGCCTTTGCTATTCTGTCCTTTACGGAGCCAGCCGGGTTGAAGTACTCAAGCTTTGCGAGAATAGCTGCCTTTGCGTCATTTTCCTTTTCAAAATTGTTTGCTCTGAGAATAGGGGTCTTTCCTACAAGTTCTGTAATGCTCTGATAAATTGCTGACATAATATATCACTCCTGTAAATAATTAATAATTTTTTACTCTATACTGTATTTCACATTGCAAGCTGTCTGCTGCAACATCGTCCATATATCATTTTTGTCACGAATAACACGGCTCGCATCTCCTTTGTTTTTAATACTTAGTAAACCGATAGGAATTACTGTATTATTATAATATCACGCTGTTCCGTCTTTGTCAACACTTTTTTTAAAAAAATATTGACTTATACCCCTTGGGGGTATATAATGTGATTATGGAGGTGGAATACTATGAATAACAATAAATGCTGCAGCTGTGAAACTTCCGCAGAAAACTGCCGTTTCAGAAAAGCGGAGCGTACGAACGAAGAAAAGACAGCACTGATCAAACGTATCAACCGTATTTCGGGTCAGCTTGGCGGCATAAAGACAATGGTAGAAGAAAACCGCTACTGTGGAGATATTCTTATTCAGATATCAGCTGCTGAAAGCGCGCTTCATTCCCTCGGAACCGAAATAATGAAAAGCCACCTGAAAACCTGTGTAACAGATCAGATCAGGGAAGGCAACGACGAAGCGATGGACGAGGTAATGGAGCTTATCAAAAGGCTTTCATAAGGAGAACATATAATGAAACAGAATTTTGACGTTACGGGAATGAGCTGTGCTGCATGCAGTGCCCGTGTAGAAAAATGCGTAGGTGCTCTTGACGGAGTACAGAGCGTTTCGGTTAATCTTCTGAAAAACAGAATGTCTGTGGAATACGACAGCTCCTCCCTGTCCGACGGAGATATTATCAAGGCGGTTGAGCATGGCGGGTACGGTGCCAGCGTAAAGGGTAAATCTGCGGCTTCGCAAAGCAAACCGGAGAAAATAAATGATGACGGCGCACAGCAAAAGACTGAACTGCGGCGGCTTATCTGCTCAGTCATTCTGACATGCATCCTGATGTACGCCGCCATGGGGCACATGCTTCATCTGCCCATGCCGCCGTTTCTGTGCGGAGCTGAAAACGCAGGTCTGCTCGCACTGACGCAGCTGTTCCTTGTTCTTCCTGTAATGGCTCTGAACCACACACGCTTTACGCGCGGAATTCCTGCGCTGCTTCGCGGTGCGCCAAATATGGACACACTCATAGCCGTCGGATCAGGCGCTTCCTTTATATACGGAGTATATTCCCTGTTCGGGATAATGTATTCCTATTCTCACGGAATGTCGGCAGATGCTGCGGCGTATGCAGGAAATCTGTATTTTGATTCCGCCGGAATGATACTGACACTCATTGCCTTCGGAAAATACCTCGAAGCAAGGGCAAAGAAAAAGACAACAGATGCAATATACGGGCTTATGGACCTTTCGCCGCAGACTGCCTTCGTTCTGAAAGACGGCGAAGAAACAGAAATTCCATCAGCTGAAATACAGGTAGGAGATATAATATGTGTGCGCTCCGGCGAACACATTGCCTGCGACGGCGTAATCATAAGCGGTGAAGCTTCAATCGATGAAGCTGCCGTTACCGGAGAAAGCATACCTGTCGACAAATCAACCGGCGACAAGGTAACCGGCGGCACTGTATGTCTTTCGGGATATTTCCGAATGCGCGCAGAAAGGGTCGGCGCTGATACAGCTCTGGCGCAGATAATCAGGCTTGTAGATGAAGCGACTTCCTCCAAAGCACCTGTTGCCGAGCTTACGGATAAGGTCAGCGGAATATTTGTCCCGGTCGTAATGGGTATTTCAGCCCTTACCGCTGCAATCTGGCTGCTGCTCGGAGGCGGCATTACGCAGGCTTTCACTGCTGCTGTATCGGTTCTTGTAATATCCTGCCCGTGCGCATTGGGACTTGCCACGCCAACTGCAATAATGGTCGGAACCGGACGTGCCGGAAGCGGAGGGATACTGATAAAATCCGCCCAGGCTCTGCAGACTACAGGCAGCATAGATACAGTTGTACTCGACAAGACAGGTACTGTAACAATGGGAATGCCGCAGGTAACTGACGTTATCCCACTCGGGGGAATTTCGTCAAATGAGCTGCTGCAGCTTGCTTATTCTCTTGAGGAGCAAAGCAGCCACCCGCTTGCAGGTGCTGTTGTCCGCTATGCACAGCAGCATAAAACGGAAAAGCTGAAACTGACGGATTTCAGGCAAAGCACGGGACTCGGCGTCAGTGGAAAAATCGGCAATGACAAACTTTGCGGCGGCAATGCAAAAATTGCAGAAGGTCTGACAAACGACGAACTTCGCAAAAAAGAAATCAGGCTTGCCGAAGAGGGCAAAACTCCGATGTATTTTACAAAAAACGGCAGACTTATCGGTATCATTGCTGCGGCAGACCGCATTAAACCCACAAGCGCAGACGCAGTCAGCGAGCTGAAAAAGCTCGGTATAGATGTAATAATGCTGACCGGTGACAACAAACGCACCGCCGAAGCTATCGGAAAAGCTGCAGGCATTGACAGGGTAATTTCCGAGGTAATGCCCGACGAAAAAGAAAACCGGATAAGAGAGCTTACCGATGCAGGACGTCGGGTCGCAATGGTCGGCGACGGAATAAACGATGCCCCGGCACTAGCGAGAGCTGATGTCGGAATTGCAATAGGAGCCGGAACCGATATCGCTATAGACTCTGCTGATATTGTGCTAATGAAAAGCGACCTTTACGACGTTGTTAATGCTGTGAGGCTCAGCCGCGCCGTTATGAGAATAATTAAGCAAAATCTTTTCTGGGCGTTTTTCTACAATTCCATCGGAATTCCGATTGCAGCAGGAGCACTGTCCGGATTCGGCATTATGCTCAGCCCCATGATCGGAGCTGCCGCAATGAGCTTCAGCTCTGTATGCGTAGTAACAAACGCGCTTCGGCTTCGGCATTTCAGATTCAGCAGTCCGAAAATCCGCGTTAGTGAGAATACAAACAAAATAACAAAAACGGAGGTGAAAGAAATGGACAACAAAACAGTACTCAGCGTTGAGGGTATGATGTGCCAGCACTGCGTTGCACATGTCAAAAAAGCTCTTGAGGAGGTAGACGGTGTCAAAGAGGTAAACGTTCTGCTCGAAGAAAAGCGTGCGGAAATTACCGGAAGCGCCGACCGCGAAGCACTTGTTGCCGCTGTAAAGGCCGCAGGCTACGATGCTGAATGATCAGCTTATAATAAAAAAATCAGTTTTCCGGAAATGAGGGAGTTCCAATGCCAGGACTTAAAAACAAACTGCTTGCAATGCTGTACACAATCATACTCGGCGCGATAACAGGAGCTATCGTCTGGGCTTTCCTTAAGGTAATGAATCTCGGTACGAATTTTCTTTGGACTTATCTTCCCGGGAAATTCAGCTTTCCGCTTTATACTGTTGTCGTCTGCACTGCAGGCTCTTTGCTTATCGGTTTTTATAAAAGCAAAACCGGCGATTACCCCGAAGAACTCAGTACAGTAATGGGAACGCTGAAAAAGAACGGGCGATATCCGTATAATAACATCCTTATTGTATTGGGCGCTGCGCTTTTTCCGCTGCTTATCGGTGCAGCCATTGGTCCCGAGGCAGGACTGACCGGCGTAATTGCAGGGCTGTGCTGCTGGGTAGGCGACAAACTCAAGCGCTTCTACAAGGAAGCAGACGAGCTTGCTTCCATCGGTGCAAGCGCAACGCTTGCAACTATTTTCCGCTCGCCGATGTTCGGTTTTGTCGAGCCTCTTGAGGGCGAAGCAGATAAAAAGCTTCCCAAGGCATCCAAAACCGTACTGTACATACTGGCAATCCTCAGTTCTTTGCTCTGCTTTTTCGGGCTGGGAAAGCTTGCAGGCGGCACCGCAGGCTTTCCGTCGATAAGCTTCGGAAAAATCGAACCGCAGCAGTATCTGTGGGCCATTCTGCTTGTTGCAGCAGGCACACTTATGGGATTCATTTTCATTTTATTTGAAAAGCTCTCGCATTTTCTGCTGGGTCTTGTAAAAAACGTTGTAATACGCTGCGTAATCGGAGGCATCGCACTTGGCTGTATCGGCACGCTGCTTCCGCTGACAATGTTTTCGGGTGAGCATCAGATAGAGGAGGTTCTGGAAAAGGGAACATCTATAGGATCCGCAATGCTTATTATAGTTGCAGTTGCAAAGCTGTTTCTGACAAATGTCTGTATCGCATCCGGTCTGAAAGGCGGACATTTTTTCCCGGTCATTTTCTCCGGAATCGCCGCCGGATTTGCAATTTCCATGATTATCGGCATTGACCCGGGATTCTGCATGGCGGTAGTAACTGCAGCCCTTCTCGGCAGCACTCTCAGAAAGCCTGTTGCGGTAACCCTGCTTCTTCTTATCCTCTTCCCCGTTTCACTTGTTCCGTTTACCCTCGGAGCATCGGCGCTCGGAAGCTTCCTTGATATTACAAAGCTTTTTCCGAAAAAGAAGGAAGAAAAGTAATTTTCCAGAAAAGACTTTTTTATTCATAACTATTGACATCGCCGGTTTACCATGCTATAATTCAGAGTATCAGAAAACCGTTGAAGCGGAGATAACGGCAATCATGCCTTTACAGAGAGCCTGCAGTGCTGAGAGTCAGGTAAGAAACAAGTTGTCAAATGGACCGCGGAGGGCGCAGTCAAACGGGTAATGCCCGGAGTATTCTGCGACGTTGAAGGCAGACGTAAAATGCCGGGAATATGATAGTATTCCGCAAAGAGCACGATTATTTCGTGAATTAAGGTGGCACCACGGATAATGATAGTTATTCGTCCTTAACAGATAATTATTGTCTGTTGGGGACTTTTTTTATTTTCCCTGACAGTCCAGAAAAACGGAGGTATCTGTATGAAAATCATGCCGGACATTGAAACTGTCAAAAAAACGGCTGCCGGGGGAAAATACCGGGTTCTCCCCGTAAGCTGCGAAATGCTTTCGGATTTTACAACACCGATCGAAGTTATGAGGATACTCAAAAATGTATCCACCCACTGCTACATGCTTGAATCGGCGCATGCAGACGAAAAATGGGGACGCTACACCTTCCTCGGCTACGAGCCGAAAATGGAGATAACCTGCGTCAACAATGAAATGCACGCCGGAGATCTTGTCATCAAAACCGACAATCCCTCAGAGCAGCTTCGCCGCATACTTGCACAGTACACATCATTGCGGTTTGACTACCTTCCCCCATTCACCGGAGGTCTGGTAGGTTATTTCTCCTATGATTACCTTGGATACAGTGAACCTTCAGTCCGTTGTGACGTTCAGGACAGCGAGGATTTCAAGGATGCTGACCTTATGCTTTTTGACAAGGTAATAGCATTTGACAATGTCCGCCAAAAGATTATCCTTATTGTAAATATCCGACTCGACGACCCGGAAACCGAATACAACCGTGCCCGCATGGAGCTTTCTCAGATGGCACAGCTGCTGAAAACCGGTGCAAAATGCCGTGAGCAAAGCGGCAGACTTTCCGGAGAAATAACACCGCTGTTTTCAAAGGATGAATACTGCAGCATGGTCGAGCGCGCTAAAAAATATATATACGAAGGCGATATTTTCCAGGTGGTTCTGTCAAACAGGCTCAGCGCTCCGTTTGATGGCAGCCTTCTCGGAACATACCGGGTTCTTCGCACACTTAACCCATCACCTTATATGTTCTATTTTTCAGGAACAGACGTAGAGGTTGCAGGAGCTTCTCCGGAAACACTTGTAAAGCTCGAAGACGGCGTACTGCACACATTCCCCCTCGCCGGCACAAGGCAACGCGGAAAGACCACTGAGGAGGATGAATCCCTTGAAGCAGACCTTCTTTCCGACGAAAAGGAGCTTGCAGAACACAACATGCTTGTTGATCTCGGAAGAAATGATCTCGGAAAGGTCAGCAAATTCGGCACGGTATGCGTTGAAAAGCTGCACTCTATAGAAAGATATTCCCACGTAATGCATATAGGCTCGACAGTGCGCGGAGAGATACGTGAGGACAAGGACGCTCTCGACGCTATTGAAGCCGTTCTGCCTGCAGGCACGCTGTCAGGTGCGCCGAAAATTAGGGCATGCCAGATCATAGGCGAGCTTGAAAACAACAAAAGAGGCATTTACGGCGGCGCTATAGGCTACATTGATTTTACCGGAAATATGGATACCTGCATTGCAATACGAATCGCATACAAGAAAAACGGAAAGGTATTCGTCAGAAGCGGAGCCGGCATCGTTGCCGATTCCGTACCGGAAAAGGAATTTGAGGAATGCATGAACAAGGCAAAATCCTGCCTTACCGCACTGACCGAAGCTGAGGAGGATGACTTATGATACTTCTTATTGACAATTACGACAGCTTTTCATATAACCTGTATCAGATGGTCGGTGAGATCGAGCCTGATATCCGCGTTATCAGAAATGATGAGATGTCAGTTGACGAAATACGCGCGCTCTCCCCGGACAGAATCATCATTTCTCCCGGTCCCGGCAGACCTCAGGACGCAGGCGTTATAATTGACGTTGTACGTCAGCTTGGAGACAGCATACCGATACTCGGCGTATGCCTTGGTCATCAGGCAATATGTGCTGCCTTCGGGGCAACTATCACATATGCTTCAAGGCTTATGCACGGTAAGCAGTCGGAAGTCAGCTTTGACACATCGGCTTTCCTGTTTGCAGGTCTGCCAGAAAGGGACAAGGTTGCGCGCTATCATTCTCTCGCAGCCGACCCCAAAACAATGCCCGAATGCCTGAAGATTACCGGCACAACGGACGACGGAGAAATAATGGCAGTTCAGCACAAGCAGTACCCGATTTCCGGAGTACAGTTCCATCCCGAATCAATAATGACACCAAACGGAGCTGCAATGCTCAGAACTTTTATTAAAGGAGAGATCTGAAATGATCAAGGAAGCAATTGTAAAAATCGTAAACAAAGAGGATCTTAGCTACAAAGAAGCATACGAAGTCATGAATGAGATCATGAGCGGCAGCACCAGTCCGACACAGAACGCCGCCTTCCTTGCAGCTCTTTCCACAAAAAGCGCAAGAGCCGAAACAACCGACGAGATTGCAGGCTGTGCAGCAGCAATGCGTGACCATGCAACAAAGGTTGAGACCGGCATGGATGTTTTTGAAATAGTTGGTACCGGCGGTGATAATGCAGGCAGCTTCAATATTTCCACAACCTCAGCTCTCGTAGCTGCATCAGGCGGAATGAAGGTTGCAAAGCACGGCAATCGTGCAGCTTCCTCCAACAGCGGAACAGCAGACTGTCTGGAAGCTCTGGGCGTCAACATCCAGCAAAGCCCTGCACGCTGCATCGAGCTTCTGAATGAAGTCGGAATGTGCTTCTTCTTCGCGCAGAAATATCACACATCAATGAAATATGTCGGTGCAATACGCAGAGAGCTTGGCTTCCGCACCGTGTTCAATATTCTCGGTCCGCTGACAAACCCCTCCTCCCCGACCATGCAGCTTCTTGGCGTTTATGACGAATACCTTGTAGAGCCGCTTGCACAGGTTCTCATTTCTCTCGGCGTTAAAAGAGGAATGGTAGTATACGGCATGGACAAGCTTGACGAAATATCCCTCAGCGCTCCCACTAAGATCTGCGAGATCAAGGACGGATGGTTCAAGAGCTATATCATCAAACCCGAAGATTTCGGTTTTGAACGCTGCACAAAGGACGATCTGAAGGGCGGCGCACCTGCTGAAAATGCAGAAATAACCGCTGCTATCCTAAAGGGTCAGAAGGGATACAAGAGAAATGCCGTTCTTATGAACGCCGGCGCTGCACTTTATATCGGCGGAAAGGCTGACAGCCTGGCAGACGGCATCAAGCTTGCAGCAGAACTTATTGATTCAGGCAAGGCATACGAAACACTCGAAAAATTCATTGAGGTCAGCAACAGACCTGAGGTGGGATAATGACTATACTCGACGAGCTTGCAGCATATGCAAGAGAGAGAACAAATATAGCAAAAAACAAAATCAGCAGTGAAGAAATGCGGCGCGCAGCCTTCGGACTGCCTAAAGGCAGCTTTGAATTTGAAAAGGCACTCAAAGGAGACGATATCGCCTTTATCTGCGAATGCAAAAAGGCGTCGCCTTCAAAGGGAATAATTGCAGAGGAATTCCCTTACAAGGATATTGCAAAGGATTACGAAGCAGCAGGCGCAGACTGCATATCTGTTCTGACGGAACCTAAATGGTTCCTCGGCAGCGATGAATATCTCCGGGAAATATCCTCTCTTGTATCGATACCATGTCTGCGCAAGGATTTTACTATTGACGAATATATGATATACGAGGCAAAGCTCCTTGGAGCAAAGGCTGTTCTGCTGATATGCTCCATACTCGACGGCAGCCGGATATCGGAATACATAGCAATTTGCGACGCTCTCGGAATGTCGGCACTTGTCGAAGCACATGACGAAAAGGAAACAGAAACAGCCATCAAAGCAGGCGCAAGAATAATCGGAGTCAATAACCGCAACCTTAAGGATTTTTCCGTTGATACCGAAAACAGCCGCAAGCTGCGCAGCCTTATTCCAAAGGAAACGATCTTTGTTTCCGAAAGCGGAGTGCGCACACCTGAGGATGTCGAAAAGCTGCGCACCATCGGTGCAGATGCGGTACTGATAGGCGAAACACTTATGAGAGCTCAGAATAAAAAGGAAGCCCTTGCATGGCTTCGCGGAAAATGATGACACGCACAAAAATATAACAGAAAACGGAAAGGAAGAAATACAATGACTAACCCTAAGGGAAGATTCGGCATACACGGCGGTCAGTATATTCCCGAAACACTCATGAATGCTGTTATAGAGCTTGAGCAGGCATATGAGCATTACAAGGCTGACCCCGATTTCAACAATGAGCTTGAAGCTCTTTTCAACGACTATGCAGGCAGACCCTCTCTGCTGTATTATGCAGAAAAAATGACACGCGATCTCGGCGGTGCAAAAATATACCTCAAGCGCGAAGATCTCAATCATACAGGCGCACATAAAATAAATAACGTTCTCGGTCAGGCACTCCTTGCAAAGAAAATGGGCAAAACAAGACTTATCGCCGAAACAGGAGCAGGTCAGCACGGCGTTGCCACAGCGACCGCTGCTGCACTCATGGGAATGGAATGTGTTGTTTTCATGGGCGAGGAAGACACAAAGCGTCAGGCTCTGAACGTCTACAGAATGAAACTGCTCGGAGCAGATGTCGTTCCTGTCAAAACCGGCACGGCAACCCTTAAAGACGCCGTATCCGAAGCCATGAGAGAATGGACAAGCCGCATTTCGGATACTCACTACTGTCTCGGCTCCGTAATGGGTCCCCATCCCTTCCCCACGATCGTAAGGGATTTTCAGGCTGTTATTTCCAAGGAAATCAAGTCACAGATGCTCAAAAAGGAAGGCAGACTGCCGGATGCTGTTATTGCATGCGTAGGCGGCGGTTCCAATGCCATCGGCAGTTTCTATCATTTTATCGGAGATGAAGGAGTTCGCCTTATCGGCTGCGAAGCTGCAGGCAGAGGAATAGATACCTTTGAAACAGCCGCAACCATTTCAACCGGAAAGCTCGGTATTTTCCACGGAATGAAATCGTATTTCTGCCAGGATGAATTCGGTCAGATAGCTCCGGTTTATTCTATTTCCGCAGGTCTTGACTACCCTGGTGTCGGTCCCGAACATGCATGGCTGCACGACACTGGCAGGGCAGAATATGTTGCAATTACGGACGACGAGGCAGTCGAAGCCTTTGAATACCTTTCCAGAACAGAGGGAATCATCCCCGCGATAGAATCCTCCCATGCGGTTGCCTATGCTATGAAGGCTGCTCCGGAAATGGATAAGGACAAGATAATCGTTATTACAATTTCAGGCAGAGGCGACAAGGACTGCGCCGCTATAGCACGTTACAGAGGAGTTGAGATATATGAGTAATATACATAAGGCATTTGAAAACGGAAAAGCGTTCATTCCCTTCATAACCTGCGGCGACCCCGATATCGAAACAACTGAGGCTGTAGTGCGCGCCGCAGTAGCAGGAGGCGCCGATCTTATCGAGTTGGGTATACCGTTTTCTGACCCGACTGCTGAGGGTCCTGTAATTCAGGGAGCAAACCTCAGAGCTCTGCAGGGCGGCATCAATACAGATAAAATATTTGAGCTTGTCAGAAAGCTCCGGCAGGATATCACCATTCCGCTTGTATTCATGACCTATGCAAATGTTGTATTTTCCTACGGTGCGGACAGCTTTATTTCTAAATGTCACGACATCGGTATTGACGGACTTATTCTTCCGGATATTCCTTATGAGGAAAAAGAGGAATTCCTGCCGGTATGTCAGAAATACGGCGTTGACCTGATATCTTTTGTAGCACCTACATCCGAAAACAGAATAGAGGTTATTGCAAAGGAATCCGAGGGCTTCCTGTACATAGTATCCAGTCTCGGTGTAACCGGAACAAGAAGCAGCATAACAACGGATCTTGCATCCGTAACTGATATTGTAAGAAAGAACACAAAAACCCCCTGCGCCATTGGCTTCGGTATTTCCACGCCGGAGCAGGCAAGGCACATGTCAGAGCTTGCAGACGGGGTTATTGTCGGCTCTGCAATAATCAAGCTGCTTGAAAAATACGGCAAGGACGCGCCCGGGCACGTCGGAAAATTCGTCAGTGAAATGAAATCTGCGATAAGCAACTGATTAAACAACATAAAAAACGTCGGTGAACCATAATGATTCATCGACGTTATATTTTTATTTCTTTTTGCATCTGTAAAGGTCGTTTATCAGCTCCTTACAGCCCTGATATCTTTCACCGGGATTATCAGCAAGGCATTTTGTTACGATCATGTCGAGCTTTTTAGAAAACCGTGCATTATAACCTCGTATAGGGGGCAGCGGCTGCCAGGATAGAGTGACATCCAGTCCGGTAAGAAGGTGATACATAAGAATGCCAATGGAATAGCTGTCGGAATACTCTCCTGCCATACTTATGTCAAAATACAGCTCCGGCGCGGCGTAGCTTCTTTTCAGAGCAATGCTCACAGCATCTCTGGGCTTAATCAGATCGGAAATATCAAAATCAGCAAGAACCACCTTATTTTCAGGCGTTATATATATACCTGAGGGCTTGAGATCACATGCAATAAACTGCGGCGTAAAGGTATGCAGATACTGCAGCGCTTCAGCTATCATGATAGCATAATTGACAACTGCCGGCTCGGGCAGAAGCTTCGTCTGCTCAAGAATAGATTCCAGCGTCACACCCTCAGGCTCCGGGCAGAACAGGCACAGTTTATTTTCGTCCTCAACGATTTCCTTTGCGCGAATTACGCAGGGATCGTTAAATCTATGCATTCGCTTAGCACGCTCAAAAATAATATCTGTCTGCTCCTTAGTAAACGGAGAAGCAGTTTTGTCATAGCAGCATAGCCTGTATGTCTTATGCTTTTCATCACAAGCTTTGTAAATACGGTAGAACCCGGAATCATCAGGTACTTCGGTGATTGTATATCTTGATTTTTTTCCGAGAATCATATCGCCGTTTTTAAAGCTTGTTTTTTCCTTCTGCAGCTGGGGTTTAACAGCCCTTACTATACCGTCATAAGATAGCATGATTGAGCTGTTCGAAAACGGATCTATACAAACAGGCAGACCGACATTAATCAGCTTGTCAATATACTGATCCGGCGCAAGACGTACAAGTCTGCATGCGGCAAACTTTTTTCCCTCAGCCGGTGTTGTAAACATAGGAATACTGCTCTGACCATCTGTACGAAGGCTCAGGAATTTAAGATCATCGTCAGAATTTTCAACCTTGACAGACTTATCTACAACCGCAAAATACATCGGACAGTGAATAAGCTGAAGGACGATATCCTTAATCGAATTACGATCATCGACTCCGGAGGAAAAGGCTTCTATAGCTCTTTTCAGTCCGATAACAAGCTCCGCATTCATAACCTCCTCGTTACCCGGAGTAGGCATAAAAATGAATGAAAGCGGCTCGGGAAATGAAAGTATATCGTTACAGTGCAGAATATAATATTTTCCGTGCTGCATTTCAATATCATTCAACATACAACCCTGCACATTATCGTGAGGGCTTACAAGCCAGCTTGTTTTATACGGGATAAACTCAGCATATTTTGAGGTGATAAGCTTTTCAAGCTCTTCTGGCTTACTGTCTGGCTTTTTGAAAATAACATTACAGCAGTTGCTGACAGAAAACAGTTTTACTCCGTCATTAACATTATACAGCAGTTCAGTAAAATTAACTGAATGATCCACAAGATCTGCAGGACGTACAGCAGGCTCTTCGGATTTTTTAGGGGCAGGCTTTACTGCAGCCTTAGCCGGTTTCTGAATTTTCGAGCCGCAGAACGGGCAGAATGCATAGGCTGGATTATCAATAGTATGTCCGTTTACACATTTTATCATAATTACCGCTTCCCTTATAAAAAATTAACAAAAACCGAGAATATTATAATTATATTTTATCACTTTAAAACGATTAGTCAAGTATATATATAAATGTGGCAGTGAAATAATTCACCACACTTTTTCAGTTCATAATCCATTCATTGCAAAAAGACGATATAAATCAGAATAGTCCTTCCCCGTCTCCCATCGGAACACAGTATTATCGGAAACATTCAGCTTATCAGCCATCTGCTTTTACGTCAGCGCATGCTACTTTCGCAGCTTTGAAATAAATGCTCCTGTGGTTTTGGGATCCATAGCGACATCTCCCTGTAATGTTCTGCTGTGATTATAAGATTTTATAGGGAAAAAGGCAACCTATGATTCGTAGAGTCGGCTTTTTAACAGGTTTTCAATAGAAAATCAAAAAATTTGATCTGTTATTGGTTAGTGTATTATAATTCTGGTAAAAATAGCCGCGCGGCGTAAAATTCGTCTGACTGATGCAGAGCGAGTGGAACGAGCGACTACGCGAATTGGCACCGGCGGCTCGCCGGCTATTAATCATTATTGACACTCAGAGTAAAATATGATAGCATGTATCTATACAAATCAAGAAAGGAAGATAACAATGCGCGAAGAAGGAGCTTTTGAACTGTATGACAAATTCGGTCAGGCTGTTGTGGAGGATGTCAGGGATGGCGCACTGTCTCTTGCAGCTAACATCGTAAAAGGCACAACAAATAATAAAGTTGATCTGAGTTATTATGAATGCTTTTCGGAGCTGAGTGAAGAACAGAAGGAAAAGATTTGCGACCTTATATCAGAAACAGTAACAGACACTATTTTTAGATTCCTTAAAATGTTTGAAGAAAAAGAGGACGAAATGAAATTGGAGCTTATCTCCGGGGATGAAAGCATAGATATACTTGATGCCTGCGATGATATAGGCGCCGAGATAACATTTACCGATGAAGACGGCTGGATCCCAAGGTTTTCGGATATTGGTATGTTAGTAGAACGATGAAAAGAGGCTGCGCAGATCTATGGGAATGCGAGAGCCATTTTCTATCCGACTGCAGATATCTTGCGGTCGGGTAAATATTTATATCTGCAAAAAAAAACCACCCTATTGGGTGGCTTCTTAAATGTTGGCATCTTCCTATTTTCCCAGGACGTCACCATCCAAGTATCTTCGGCACTATCGAGCTTAACTTCCGTGTTCGGCATGGGAACGGGTGGAC
>ONAX01000014.1 GCA_900315875.1 uncultured Eubacteriales bacterium
ATCAGCCACGATACAATGTCGTCTGCAAAATTTGCGGAGCTGTCAGATGATGATCTGAGAAACAGACTTTCTGTATGTGACGATGAGCGTTCCTTCTGCGTATATGAAGCACTTAAAAGAGGTATTTCCGTCGAGGATATACACAATATCACAATGATCGACGAATGGTTCCTGGAGAAGCTTCTCAATCTTGCAAACTGCGAAAAGGAGCTCGACGGGGCAGAGCTTACAGACGAGCTTTACAGACGCGCAAAGCTTCTCGGCTTCCTTGACAGAACAATTGAAAAGCTCACCGGTTCAAAGGTCAAGGATCCTATGATCCCCGTATATAAGATGGTTGATACCTGTGCGGCTGAATTCAAGGCTGAAACACCTTATTTCTATTCAACCTTCGATAAGGATAACGAAGCTGAGGCATTTATAAAGGAAAAGAACAGCGACCGCAAGACGATTATCGTATTCGGCTCAGGTCCTATCCGTATCGGTCAGGGTATCGAATTTGACTATGCATCCGTTCACTGTGTATGGGCGCTCAAGAAAGCCGGCTTCGATGTTGTTATCGTAAATAATAACCCTGAAACTGTATCCACTGACTTCGACACAGCTGACAGACTGTATTTTGAGCCGCTTACAAACGAGGACGTTATGGGCATCATCAAAACCGAAAAGCCCTACGGCGTTGTTGTTGCATTCGGCGGACAGACTGCAATCAAGCTGACAAAGTATCTCAGCGAGAGCGGTGTGAACATTCTCGGTACATCTGCTGACAGCATTGATATGGCAGAGGACAGAGAGCGCTTTGATGAGCTTCTAGAGCTTCATCACGTAAAGCGTCCCGAGGGCTTTACCGTCATGACTACAGACGAGGCACTTGACGTTGCAGAAAAGATTGGTTATCCCGTTCTGATGCGTCCGTCATACGTTCTCGGCGGTCAGAATATGATAATAGCCTTCAACGAAGAGGATATCAAGGAATACATGGCGATTATCCTCGCGCAGAACATTGAAAACCCCATACTTATAGATAAATATCTTTCAGGCACAGAGCTTGAGGTTGACGCTATCTGCGACGGAGAGGATATCCTTATCCCCGGTATCATGCAGCACGTTGAGCGTGCAGGCATTCACTCCGGTGACTCTATTGCAGTATATCCGGCATGGAATATCAGCGACGAGATGACACGCAATATCATTACGACCTCAAAGAACCTTGCTGTATCTCTTAAAACAAAGGGTCTTGTAAATATTCAGTACCTTATTTATGAAAATAAGCTTTATGTTATCGAGGTTAATCCCCGTTCTTCCAGAACAATTCCTTATATCAGCAAGGTAACAGGCGTTCCCATGGTTGATCTTGCAACACGCGCAATGCTTGGAGAAAAGCTTGCAGACATGGGCTACGGTACCGGTCTTTATAAGAGATCACCCTATGTTGCCGTTAAGGTTCCGGTATTCAGCTTTGAAAAGCTTATCAATGTTGATAATCAGCTCGGTCCGGAAATGAAATCCACCGGTGAGGTTCTCGGTATTGCAAATACGCTTGAGGAAGCTCTGTATAAGGGCCTTATTGCAGCAGGCTATAAGATGAAGAAGCAGGGCGGTGTATTCATTACCGTGCGTAATCCCGATAAGAATGAGATCGGTGCGGTAGCAAAGAAGTATAACGAGCTTGGCTTCACGCTTTATGCTACAAAGGGTACGGCAAGAACGATCCGTGATTACGGACTTGATGTTATTGAGGTAGATAAGATCCACGAAAGCGATAAGGAAAACACACTTACTCTTATCGAGAGCGGAAAGATCAATTACGTTATTTCCACATCCTCAAAGGGACGTATCCCGACTCGTGACAGCGTTAAGATAAGAAGAAAGACCGTAGAACGCAATATTCCGTGTCTTACTTCTATCGATACGGCAAACGCTCTTGCAGATTCACTCAAGAGCAGATACAGCGAATACAGCACAGAGCTTGTAGATATCAACGACATGCGTACAGAAAAGATCCGCATGAAGTTTACCAAGATGCAGGGCACAGGTAACGATTATATCTACTTTAACTGCTTTGATCAGAAGATCAATAACCCCGAGGGTCTTGCAGTACGCTTCTCAGACAGACGTTACGGTATCGGCGGCGACGGTGTAATCCTTATCTGCCCGTCAGACGTAGCAGACGCAAAAATGAAGATGTACAATGCAGACGGCTCCGAGGGCAAGATGTGCGGTAACGGTATCCGTTGCATTGGTAAATACCTTTGCGACCACAATATGGTAAAGGGAAATACTATTACAGTCGAGACGCTTTCCGGTATCAAGACTCTGCAGGTTTATCGTCATGACGGACGCAACGACGTTTTCAGAGTTGATATGGGCAAGGCTGAGCTGAGAGCTGAGCTTATCCCTGTTGCATTCAGCAAGGAAAAGGTTATCAACGAGCCTGTTACCATTGCCGGCAATGAATATAATATTACCTGCGTTTCAATGGGTAACCCCCACGCAGTTGTATTCTGCAATAACGTTGAAAAGCTTGATCTTGAGAAGATCGGACCTGAATTTGAAAACAGCGAGCTCTTCCCGGAGCGTGTTAATGCAGAATTTGTAAAAGTTATCGATGAGCATACAATAGAGATGCGCGTATGGGAAAGAGGAACAGGCGAAACCTGGTCCTGCGGTACCGGTGCATGCGCTGTAGCAGTTGCAGCAGTTGAAAACGGCTTCTGCAAAAAAAATGAGCCCATTACCGTCAAGCTCAGAGGCGGTAACCTTGTAATAGAGTACACTGACCAGACGGTTTACCTTACCGGTGTAGCTGAAACAGTATTTGAAGGAGAGATCGAATTATGACAACAAAGTACATATTCGTCACGGGCGGCGTTGTTTCCGGACTTGGAAAGGGCATAACCGCAGCATCTCTCGGACGACTCCTGAAGGCAAGGGGACTGAAGGTTGCTGCTCAGAAGCTTGATCCGTATATTAACGTTGACCCAGGCACGATGAGCCCCTATCAGCACGGCGAGGTTTATGTCACCGAGGATGGTGCGGAAACCGACCTCGACCTTGGACATTATGAGCGTTTTATTGATGAAAATCTGAATAAATTCTCTAACCTCACAACAGGTAAGGTTTATTCCAATGTTCTGGAAAAGGAAAGAAGGGGAGACTACCTCGGCGATACCGTTCAGGTAATCCCTCATGTAACAAACGAGATCAAATCCTTTATATATGCTGTCGGTAAGGACAGCCAGGCTGATGTTGTAATTACTGAAATCGGCGGTACAGTCGGCGATATCGAAAGCCAGCCCTTCCTTGAGGCTATCCGTCAGGTAAGCGTTGAGGTCGGCAGAGAAAACAGCCTGTTCATCCATGTGTGCCTCGTTCCGTATATCCGCGGCAGTGAGGAGCACAAGTCCAAGCCCGCACAGCACAGCGCAAAGGAGCTTCGCTCCCTCGGCATTAATCCGGATATTATGGTTCTGCGCTGCGACGAGCCGCTTGAAGAAAGTATTTTCAAGAAAATCGCAATGTTCTGTAATGTCAAGCCGGACTGCGTTATCGAGAACATCACAATTCCTGTGCTCTACAATGCGCCCATGATGCTTGAGCAGGCTAATTTCAGTAATATCGTCTGCCGCGAGCTGAATATCAAGGACGCTCCGAAGCCTGATCTCAGTGAATGGCTTGAAATGCTCGACAGAATCGAAAAGCGTGATAAGACCGTAAAGATTGCTCTTTGCGGAAAGTACGTTCAGCTTCATGACGCATATCTTTCCGTTGCCGAAGCTCTGCACCATGCAGGTTATGAGAACAGCGCATTTGTCGAAATCAAATGGGTTGACACAGAGCTTATCACTCAGTACAGCGTAGATGAGCTTCTCGGCGACGTAAACGGTATCCTTGTTCCCGGTGGCTTCGGTAACAGAGGTGTTGAGGGCAAGATCATTGCTGCTAAATATGCAAGAGAAAACGATATCCCGTATTTCGGTATCTGCCTTGGTATGCAGACTGCTGTTATCGAATATGCAAGAAATGTTCTCGGCTTTGCTGATGCAAATTCAGGCGAATTCGATCCCGACAGCGCTCATAAGGTTATCGACCTTATGCCTGATCAGAAGGGTATTGTTGATATGGGCGGTACAATGCGTCTTGGTGCTTATCCCTGCAAGATCAGAAAGGGCACAATCATGGAGCGTGCTTACGGTAAAGCAGAGGTTGCAGAGCGTCACCGTCATCGTTACGAGTTCAACAATGATTTCCGCACCGAATTTGAGGAGGGCGGCATGATCTTCACCGGAACAAGCCCGAACGGTCTGCTTGTTGAGGCTGTAGAGATTCCGTCGCACCGCTTCTATATCGGCGTGCAGTATCATCCTGAATTCAAGAGCCGTCCGAACCATGCTCACCCGATATTCCGTGAGTTTGTTAAGGCTTCTGTCGAAAAGATGGAGGAAGAGGGCGTTCAGCTCACTATAGAATAATATAACGAAATATAAAATTTCGCTCAAGCCTTTTCAGCGGAGTCACTCCGCTGTCGGTTCGCGTTAGTCACTATCTGGCTGATCGCGATCTCGCATATATAGCTCCGAAATACAAAGTTTCGCCAGCCTTTTCAAAGGCTGCGGAGTCCAGAGGCGGCGCCTTTGGACTCCGCAGGGGGCGAAACTCTCCTTGCCTGAGAAATCCCTCGGCAAGGGGTGAGTCAAAAAACTGTCCGGTGGACTTTTTTGATAGGGGACGCCCTGGGAAAGAGGGCGTCCCCTTGGTGCTTATGCTGCAAAACTGCACTTACTGTCGTGGGACAGTAAAGAAAAGACTTATGAAAAGAGATGGTGTTATGAAAAAAGTAATCGGTTTCCTGAAAAAAGAATTGATGCTGACAGTGGCAGTGCTGGCAGCGATTATTTCTCTGTTTATAACACCTCCCTCGAAAGAGCTTTTTTCTTATATTGATTGGCGTACCCTCGGAACTCTTTTTATGATGCTGACCATCCTCGAGGGATTTAAAAAGGAAAACATTTTTCGTCCGCTTCTGTTGCTTGCAGGAAGGATCCGCTCAATGGTCGGGCTTTCGCTTTTTCTTGTTTTTTCCGTATTCTTTTCGTCAATGTTTGTGACGAACGATATTTCACTTATTATTTTTGTTCCGCTGACTATAATTCTTTTCCGCGCAGGGGATAAGGAAAAATATATCCTTCCGGTCATTACTATGGAAAACATTGCTGCCATCCGCGGTTCATTGCTCACTCCGTTCGGAAGCCCGCAGAACCTGTTTATTTTCGGAAAAAGCGGAGTATCAGCATGGGACTTTATATGCTACATGTCACCGATCTGGATTATTTCCGGAGTGCTGCTTGTGTGCTTTGTGCTCTTTTTGTACAGAAAGGGTATTAAAGAGCAGACGAGTTTCACAAAGCCGAATTTTGCCGGAGTATGGCAAAAGGATAGCCGGTTCAGGAGGATATCCTACCTGATAATCTTTGTCATAGTACTTGCGTCGATTGTATCAAGAATGGAGTACTGGTATATTGTTGCGATATTTGTCACTGCAGCCGTGTTTATCATTGATAAAAAGCTTCTTATCAAAACCGACTATGTTCTTCTGCTTACGTTTTTCTGCTTCTTTATTTTCTCTTCATCAATTGCAAGAAATGAGGGAATATCTGCATTTTTAGGAAGCATAGTTGCAAACAATGAGTATATTATCAGCATTCTTCTAAGCCAGGTTATTTCAAACGTACCTGCAGGAATAGTTCTGTTTCCGTTTGCAGTAAACCGCGGAGCGCTGCTTTACGGTCTGGACAGCGCAGGATTATGTTCGCTTATAGGTTCCCTTGCGTCAGTAATAAATTATCGGATATATGTCAGGGAATACCCCGGTAACGGTAAAAAATTCATTCTTGTCTTTACTCTCATTAGCCTTGCGTTCTTTGCAATTGTTGCAGTGCCGGGATATTTTATCAGTTTAGCAAGCAGCTTATGAATCAGAAGTCCGAAAATAAAACAGGATAAAATAATAATTTTCGGAACCGGGTGATTCACTCAGGCAGATATAATCATCTATAGGATTATGTAATAACTCTTTTTTGCAATTTTCTCTTGCAAATCCTGCAAAGTTGTAGTATAATATTCCACGTGAGCAAACAGGCACGATAACCTGAAGCTCCCATATTATCGCAAAGGGGATATTATAATGCCACAGCTTAACGAAAACTTTCTGAAGCTTGAAAAGAATTATCTGTTTATAAACATTGCAAAGAAGATCAATGCATATATTCAGGAAAGCCCGGACAAAAAAGATAGCATCATCCGGATGGGTATCGGTGATGTTACACTTCCTATTGCACAGGTGGTTGTCGATGCAGTAAAGCGCGGTGCAGACGAAATGGGTGTCAAGGAGACCTTCCGCGGCTATGAAGACAGCGGTTCAGGCTATGATTTCCTGAAAGAGGCTATTGCAGGATACTATCACTCCTTCGGTGCTGACGTAAGAGCAGAGGAAATCCGCATAAGTGACGGTGCTAAATCCGACTGCGGAAACATTGTGGATATTTTCGGTCCGGATAATATCGTTCTGATCACCGACCCGGCATATCCTGTGTATGTTGATTCCAACCTCATGAGCGGCAGACGCGTCATATATGCTGACTGCACAAAGGAAAACGGATTCTGCGCTGTTCCTGATTATAACGTAAAGGCGGACCTTATTTATCTTTGCTCACCGAACAATCCTACTGGAGCAGCATTTACAACAGCTCAGCTTAAGGCCTGGGTTGACTATGCAAAGAGCATAGGAGCAATCATCATTTACGATGCTGCATATGAAGCATTTATTACCGAACCTGACACTCCGAGGAGTATCTTTGAAATAGAGGGTGCAAGAAGCTGTGCTATTGAGATTTGTTCCCTTTCAAAAACTGCTGGATTTACAGGTATGCGCTGCGGCTATACCGTGATACCGGAGGAGCTTGCTGTTACGGCAAGCGACGGCACAAATGTAAGCATTTCTGCACTTTGGAACCGCCGTCAGGGCTCAAAATTCAACGGTGTATCCTATCCCGTTCAGTGCGGCGCAGCGGCTGTATTTACTCCCGAGGGACAGCAGCAGATTAAAGTTAATCTTGAATACTATAAGGAAAATGCCCGTATAATAGGCGCTGCTCTCGACGAGCTTGGCATCTACTATACAGGCGGAAAAAATTCTCCGTATATCTGGCTTGAATGTCCGGATAATATGAAATCATGGGATTTCTTTGATATGCTTCTGACACAGGCTCAGGTCGTTGGAACACCCGGTGCAGGCTTCGGCAAAAACGGAGAGGGCTTCTTCCGTCTTACTTCCTTCGGCGACCGTGACAAGACAATTGAGGCAATGGACAGAATAAAAAAGCTGCTTGCAAAATAAGTTCATTTCTTTTTAGCAGACTTCTTGTCAGTTGTTAGATTTACAAGGAATATTCCCGAGCATACGAGAAGAAGTGAGGCAGCGTTTGTAAGAGTGAATATGTTTTCACCTAAAAACAGACCAGACCACATTGTTCCGAATACAGGGATCAGAAGATTGAACATAGACACGCGGCTGACGGGATTGTTTCGCAGAAGCATAGTCCAAAGCATGAATGCTACGCCCGCCATAGCCGCAAGATACAATAGAATCAGTACGCTCGCGGTGCTCTGAAAACTGAGCCTGCCGCCGAGTATGCTGCCGAGTGCAATCAGTGCTCCGCCGCCAAAGGTCAGCTGCCATCCTGCTGCCTTGGCGGCGCTTCTGTTTTCAGTTACCTTTTTGCTTACAATATTTCCGGCAGCGCCTGATAGATTTGAAAGGATAACAAGCCCGTCGCCGATAAGCGTGAAGCCCGAAAGACCGTCTCCGAAATTCATTACTATTATTCCGGTTATTCCCACTGCGCAGCCTGCAATCTTTCGCAGTCCCAGCTTATCGCTGCGGAAGAATATTGCGGACATTATTATTGACCCGAATGTTGATACAGATGTCAGCACAGATGATTTCGTACCGGTTATGTATGTGATACCTATATACAGCAGCAGGTACTGCATGAATGTCTGAAAGAAACCGAGTAGAGCTATCGGCGCAATGTCCTTTTTACCGGGCAGCAGCGAGCGTTTGTCTTTTTCGGTAATAATTCCGATTATCAGCACTATAATTCCGGCAAGAAAAAACCTTGCTCCGGCGAAAATAAGCTTTGATGGGATATCAGAACTGTCTATCGAAAACAGGACATAACCCGTTTTGATAGCAGGAAAGGCGGTGCCCCACAACAAAGTGCAAAGCACCGCCACAGCAGTTACAAAGAAAACATTGGTCTTGATATTCTTAACGTCCTTCAACTAAATTGTCACTCTTTTCTTTTTATGATCCTGAATTCCCCGTTTCCTGTTCTGTACAGAGCTGTTCCGACGGGCATATCAAGGTATTCTATGATATCAATATCATAATTTGCAATAGTATTCAGGCTGTATATATCCATGCGTGACATGTCGTTCATATACTGCTCATCTTCGTCACCGGCAAGAAAACGCCATCCGCTGTCAGGCTGACCTTCTACGGGCTTCTCTCTGTACATAAAGCCGACCTTGCAGCCGTCAACGGTAATGCGGTCTGTGGCAAAGCAACCGTCGGCGCCATCCCAGTCAAGAAGCTCCTCAATACTGGTGCGTGCTATAAGGCGCTGCTTTTCATTGCTGTCATAGCAGCAGTTAATACGGTTAATATCAATTATATCAATTCCGGTCAGGTAATTCGGTTCCTCAAGAATAGCGCTGAAATCGTCTTTATAATATTCGTGATAATAAAGGGATCGCAGTTTATTGAAGATTGCCGCATGTCCGTTTTCGACCTTATAGAGCATTTCCTCTTCATACAGCGGCATTATCTGCAGGAAAGTTACATCATCACCGCAGGGGAGGGTGCATTTGTCACTTGCGATATCATCATCATCGATTGTATCGAAAATAACTCCGTTGAATCTGTTATTCTTGTCGAGAAAATCACCGTAGGATACTGTATGACCGTATCCGAACCAAGAACTGTCCAGCTCAAGCATTTCACCGAACTGGCGTATTATTCTTGCTGTCCAGCGATAATCAGTTTGCACCTGCTGCATGGTGAGACTGCCCGGAAGAAAAGCGCAAAGCTCCACGCGGTGAACGTGCTTTTGTCCGGCTTCGTCGTTTTCTATTCCACGGTATGCGCCGATTCCGACGGAAATAATCTTATAGTAATTTCTTTTGAAATCAGGAGGAATAAGAAAAACCTGTATCGGATGCGGGTCACCGTCATCGCCATTGTCAGAAACAGGGAAGGGTACAGCATCACTGCCAAAGCATTCACGGATAAAATCTGTTACGATCTTCTGCTCGTCCGGTTCATATTCCTCAAGCTCTTCATAATGATTGCCGAAAACGGAATTCCAAACATCCTCGTCAAGCTCACGCGCCGTAACTGAAGCTTGCTCAAAAAGGTCATCCCGTCCGGTTTCCTGATATATAAGTGCAAGTAGTATCCATGAATCTACATAATCTTCTTCAATGCGTATGCATTTTTTAGCTTCTTTTATTGCCGAATTATAATGGTGAAGCCCGTAGTACGCTCCGGCAAGCTCGAGGTGATATCCGAAATCATCCTCCTCAACTTCATCATTTATTTCTTTAAGCACTTCAAGAGAGTCACGGAAACGTCCGCACTGCGACAGGGAATGAGCAAGTGTTATTTTCAGGTCAGGTGTCAGATCATCTTCCTCAAGCTCACTTAGCTTTTCGATTACAGCGGCAAATTCACCGTTGACAAGCAATTCTTCAAGCTCAAGCATAAAATCAGCGTCCATCAGCTTCACCTCAACTTTCCTTTTACATCTTGTCTTACAGTATATCACACTTATCCGTAAATTTCAACCTGGCACAGTGCCGGCGCTCCTAATTCGCGGCAGCGTGACGCTGCACCCAATTCGCGACAATCGCTCAGCTCCGCTTCGCTCTAATTCCGTACCGCTATTTGGCAGGGCCGCGTCCACAGTTAATAGCGGTTCTGTTTTATCAACAAACAGCTCCCACGATCAAAGCATAAAATTCCGTGCGTATCATAACGAATAAACTGATCAGCCCGAAGCCGCGAAAAAGCGCTACCCTGACAATTATTCCATTAACTATAATCTACGACCGCGATTAGTGAGCTTACGGTTCGCATTCAGAGCGGAACGGAGTGGAGCGACAAACGCGAATCGGCACCGGCGGCTCGCCGGCGCGAATCGATACCGGCGGCTCGCCGGTAGTAATTTATAGCAGAGCGAAAACATCAAATGAAATGCCATTGGGGTAATGTTTCAGTATTCTTATCCATTGCCGGTCACTGCATTATATATTTCCGATATTCTGTACCATACAGGGTAATTGACTACTCCCGTGACCGGCATCGAGAATATCTGCTGAAATGTTCTTACAGAATTTGCTGTTTTTGGCCCGAATATTCCGTCATCAGCAAGAGTGGGGATCAGAGGAAAGTTCCTTGCTATGCGGTTAAGCTGCCGCTGGATCGTCCGCACCGGACTGCCTGTGGATCCCTGCGACAGAACTCCTGGGAATGAAATCGGTATGCCCTGTACCTGCCTAGCCTGGGAAAGATAAATATCCCGTCCATAATAGTACCTCAGTATCTGCAGAGCGCTCAGACCGTCCTGTGCAAGCTCCTGCGAACCCCATTGACTGAGCCAGCCCTCGCGTTTGACACGTCTGCCGTCGCTGTACTGAGAGAAAAGCGGTTGTCCGGCATTACGTCTGACAATAAATGTGCCGAAAACCTCGTCGGCAATATCGGAAATCTGGGAAAATATAGTTCTGCCGTATGTGAATGCCTGGTCAAACTGAGTGCTTGATGTTATCGTAAAATCATAGCCCTTGCTTCTGTACCATTCAGTGTAAACGCGGTTCAGAGTAAAGCTTGAAATAGCAATGATATTTGCCCTGATTGCCTCTGCGCTCCAGGTTGAAAAGATCTCGGAGGAAGCGACATTTTTAATATAATCAGAAAATCTGAGTGTATAATTTGCGGCTGTTTTGTCGGAGGGAACACCGTCATGTACGACAACAAATTCCGGAACAACGGGTTCGCTGAGTACTACAGACGTGCCTCCTGGAAGCGGCTTCTTTTCATCCTCCGGTATTTTTTCCGGATACATTCCGATTATAGCAGGATCAATAACCTGAACAATGTCATCCTGTGGAGGAAAAACTATTCTTTGTAGAGAAACCTCTCCTGCATAGACCTGAGCGTTTTCTATTTCAGCTGTATCACCTTCAACAGAGCGCACGGAAATATTGTATTCGGAAAATGGTGTTTCCGTGTTGCCGGGAGACAGTGACAGAGAACGTGGGGGAGCAGGAAGTGTTATTTCGTCTGTAGCTCCGCTGTTGTCAGTTCTCTGTTCGTTTATTATACTTCCGCCGGTTGAGCGCACCGTTACCACAGCGCCGGGCTGGGGAGTTCCTATACTTTTTGAAAAAACGGATACCCTCAGTCTTCCTGAGGATGTGTTACTGTTTGCCATAAACTAACCTCGGTTTCTCAGAAATTCAAATACGCCGTAAAGATCAAGCCTGCCATAGCCCCATTTGTTATTGGGATAGAATACTCCGTTATCTCTTGATGCTCCGCCTATAAACAGGCTCCGTACAGTGCTGCCGTTAATGTCCGGCATATTGCCTTTAACGATACCCCACTGCATCAGAAGTGCAGCAGCACCGGCTGCAATTGCAGCAGAAACACTTGTGCCGGTCATTATACCGGCTCCTTCAGGATAATATCCTCCGATCTTAACACCTGGGGAAACAATATCCGGCGCAGTTTTCGGCAGCAGTGTCGGACCCCATGATGACGATACCAGAAGGCTGCCGTCAAAGCTGCTGTATGCTCCGCAGCAGATACATCGTATTGCAGCCGCAGGAAAAACAACAGTATATTCCGGTACAGGGCGAAGGAATTCAACCCCCTCAGGCGCCTGCTGGGTGACAGGCAGCCATGCGTGATATACACCAGAAATAACAGATTCGCCGTACAGAATTATTTCCCATATTCCTCTGGTGGCTTTTTCAAGACCTATCCATACGGCAGAATATGTGTCACGCGAAAACCTCAGAGTTACTTTTGTGTTTTCAAGTATAAGCTTATCAATATATTCTCTTCCGGATTCAAACGGACGACGGTCAATCACCTCTCCGGTCGGAGAGATCATGCTTACACCAAGCTTGTCAAAGCTTTCGGTAAAGATAATCGTTCCGAATGACGTTTCCTCGTTTGATACACGAATGCTGATGCTTTCGCTTCCGCCTTGAGTCATTTTTCCGCTTGTGTGATGTCTCGCGTTGGCTTCATTTCCTGCCGCGCAGCAGACAGCATATCCTGTTTTGCCCGCTATATATGACAGGTAATCCTCCAGCGCCTCGCTGCCGTCGTGAGGGGAGGTATTCGATGCAAGTCCTATGCAAATTACGAGCGGCTTATTAAGACGTACAGAAAGCTCTGCTGCATATTTAACTCCAAGCATAAGCTCCGTGCTTTCATATACAGGCGCGCTGTCATCAGAAATAAGAAATCGCCGCCTGTAGTACTGACGTGCCTCTCGCAGCTTGACGCAGACAAGCTCGCAGCCCGGAGCAGCTCCGATCAGTTCATCGCCTGCATTGCCTGCCGCTACAGATGCAAGAAAAGTGCCGTGACCGTCTGCATCGAATCCGGGTAATTCTTCTTCAGCAGAGTTGCTGTTCAGAATTTCGTTTAATTCGTCCTTTTCAAATGCTTTTCCGAAGGGAACGACTCCCTTACTGCCAGGCATAGTCTGATCCCATAGTCCGGCTATTCTTGTGCTGCCGTCTGAGTAACGCAGTGCCGGAAGGGTGATATCGATTCCTGTGTCAATTATCGCTATCAGAACTCCCTGACCGGTAAGATCAAGAAACGGCTGCGACAGAACCCGCGTTATTCCTGCACTGTCGTTTCCGTGTGAATCAACGGGGGATAGGAGCTTCGGGGTAAATCTGAGAAAATCCCCCCCGAGATCGGAAAAAATCTGCGGTATCATGGTTTTGTCTGTATATGCGATAATATAGCCGTTTTCGAATTTTTCTCCGATTACGATCCATGGCCTTTTCGCTGCATATTCGTCAAATGCAGGTGTATCTGCAACAAGGAAATCTGCAGTATCGGGCAAAACAGCAAATTCGGGGGCAGATATATTTTCTTTTGACATATATGACCTCCTTTGCCGCTTATTAAAAGCTTTTCCGGATAATAAATATTCGTATTCAAACAGATATATATCAATTAGTATAAAGCTGTAGAGTAGGATGCGGCAGAAGCAGACGGATATTTTGGTTACTCCGGAATGCTAAGACATAATATGCCGTAGCCAACGGCTTTATTCGGATATGAAACGGCACTACTTCTTTTCGCACTAAGACGAAGCTGAGCCCGGATACGTTCTCCATAGAAAAAAGGATCATTTCCTCTGACGATGCCCCACTCCATCAAAAGTGCTGCACTTCCTGCAACAAATGGTGATGCAAAGCTTGTCCCGGTAAAAAGTCCGTATCCTCCGCCGGCAACGGGAGCGTTTATCCTTACAGCAGGCGCTGCAATGTCGGGCAGGATATTGTTAGTTCCTACGCCTGAAAATTCAGCTGTGCTCATAATTCTGCTGTCATAGCCTGCAACCCGGATAACCTTTTCTGCTGTTGACGGAATTGTAATAGTCATTTCATTTTCAGGTGATGAAAAATAAGTTTCCTTTGATACCTGACCTACTGTCGGAAGCCAGATATTATATCTGCCGTTAACTATACTGCCAGATCTGAGGATTATCCTCCAAAGCCCGACCGGAATAAAGCCGTCTTCAGCTGTAAATGTCCATAAAATCTCCTGATCGACACTGTATGTTGTCGGCGTACCGTATATTCCGCGCACTCTTATTTTACCTGTTCTGAATTCAAATTCAGGACTGACTAAGGTAAGCTCCGGAGAAATAGTAAGGTCAGGAAAAACTATCCGCATGGATATTTCATCAGTAAAGTCTTTCCAAATGGAAAGATAAAAGCTTTTAAGTCCGGCTGACGTAAACATATCTATACTTTCAGTGCCCAGACTTTTCATAGTGCCGGAAAAATGATGTCCTGCAGAACCCTCATTTCCGGTAGGAATAATAACAGAGCTTTTCCATTCATTGCCGACTGCAGTGATATATTCTTCAAAAAGTGATGTGCCGTTGTGTGCTCCTTCGTTCATACCGTAGCTGATATTAATTGCCAGAGGCATGTCCAGACCTCGTGCTGTATCAATTACAAAGCGCAGTGCACGCATAATATCTGTTGATACAGCGGCTTCATTATCCGAAGCAGAAAGCTTTACGCCGATTATCTGAGCTTCAGGTGCTGCACCGTTATTGCCTGCTGCAATACCGGCTACAGCCGTACCGTGACCTGAAAGATCTGGAAGCGGGATGACAGAATAGGGAAAAGGACTTTGCAAAGCTTCATTTATCTCCTCACGACTGTACAGATTACCTTTGCGAAATCCCTCGGGCGGCGTACCGTCCCTGCTCATGTCCCAAAGACAAATAAGCCTTGTGTTACCGTCTGAATCTATGAACTCCGGATGGGCATAGTCTATTCCGGTATCAATTACAGCAATTGCGCAGCCCTTACCTGTAAGACCGTACACAGCTCTTGCCGACGGGATACAGGATGCCGACAGTGCAGAGGTAATATCTGCAGACAGCAGCTTTGGCAGTTCAATATCCTCTATCCATGCTGCCGCTGAAAGTGCCGCAATTTCATCTTTGTCGATATCAATAATGCCGAATCCCTGACCAAGGGCTTCAACTCTGCTATCCTGTGCCCAACCGCTGTATTTTATAATTACTTCCATATCACATCACCTGCCGAAGATTATCAAGCTCTGACTTTGCAGCGTCAGAAGACAGCTGCTCATAGGAAAAAAGAGCAAAGCCGTCGGATTTGATTGACCGGATATAACTGACTTCGCGTTTCAGATTATCGTCAGTGTCCTTCCACGTTCCGCTGTCGTCATTGCTGCCTGCTTTATAGAGTGCAAGACCGAAATATAACCT
Organism: uncultured Eubacteriales bacterium; assembly: GCA_900315875.1. Classification (GTDB taxonomy): domain Bacteria; phylum Bacillota; class Clostridia; order Oscillospirales; family Acutalibacteraceae; genus UBA1213. The sequence goes on from ONAX01000014.1 coordinate 15,129, forward strand.
GACACCCTTGGCGGTTGTCATTTTTCTCCACGTTTCTGCAAAATTGTTAAACGGAAAGAGAGGATGATTTACGCTGACATATGTCTGCGGGCATATATAGTCGCAATACCCGTTTTCACTGCACCATGTTCTGACATCAGCTGACATTTTGTAATCGTTTTCAATATTGCACTGCGGGGATATGCCGAATTTGCAGCCTTTTTTCGTATGTGTTGCTTCATACATTCCACATATAAGTGAATTTATGTTCTGCTGTCTCCATTCCTGCTGTGTAAGTGCTGCATCTCCTGCCGAAGCTTTATAGCTTTTATATTCTATGCTGTCAACAGACAGGTCTTCGGTAGGGTAAAAGTAATCATCAATATGAACTCCGTCTAAATCGTAGTTTCTGACAAGCTCCCGCACACCGTCGCATATAAGCCTTCGTACCTCGGAGTACGACGGATCAAGAAATGTCTGTCCGTCGCAGACAATTGTCATACTGTCTCCGTTTTCGTCAATAAGCTTGTTTATTGGGTTATCATTACTAAGCTTGTCCGGAAGTGCACTTATCGATACACGCAGAGGATTTATCCACGCATGAAACGAAAGCCCTTTTTCATGGGCTGTTTCTATTGCGATTTTAAGCGGGTCATAGTCAACTTCCTTTCCCTGCTTTCCGCTGATTATATGTGAAAAAGGGTAATACTCTGACGGATAAATAGCATCGCTGAATGGTCTGACATGAAAAAATACGGTATTCGTCCCGAATGCTTTTACATCATCCATTATTTTTGTAATTTTATCCTTCCATGCGCTTTCACTTCTGTTAGTACCTGTCATGTCAAGACACATGCACGGTACCCATATTCCTATCATTTCCTGTTCCCTTTCTTCATTTTTGTTTTTTATGGTTTCGGAGCATTCAGTTACTTCTTCAGTTTTGCTGTTTACTTTTTCTGACGAAATGTTCTCTGATTTGCTTTCAGCGTGCGGAAGCATAGCTATAGCAGTAAAAAGCATTGCAGCCGGAATCAAAATACTAAGCACAGCCGGAATTATTCTTTTCATATTTTTCCTGCCTTTCTCTTTATGAGCTTTTAAAGTATATGTTTTCTGATGACAGAAATGAACAAAACAAGAAAGCTTCCTGCCGAAAGACAGGAAGCCGGAATTATATTTTTATTTTTTTTCGTATTTTAAGAAACAGGAAATATAGTCCGTAACCTATAAAAATCCCTGTTGAATTCAGAATAACATCATCAATATCACAAGTACGGTAGAATGTTCCGAAAGAAGCACCGACCAGAAGCTGGGTCAGCTCTATCCAGATAGGGAATGCAAAGGCAAGTATTATAAAAAACAGCCTTTGTTGTTTTTTTATCTTTGGCATAAGAATAGGTATTACCGCAAACCCGAATGGAATAGTCATTATGAGATTTCCGCCGATCTGCAGAATTGAATACTGCGGAATTCCGCGAGTTATCATTCCGCTTATTACTTCAAACGGAATAAGGTGCAGTCTGTTGCTGATATTATCTGATGGAGTGGAGAATGATTTGTCATAAACAAGCGGAAACATTGTCAGAGATATTACTGCCGTCATATAAAGTATAAAAATACAGCAAAGCAACGTGCGGTTTTTGGAAATCCTTTTTTGTCTTGCATAAATAAGATATACTGCAAGACAAATAAGCCCTGTTAAGTAGGAAAAAACAGAATTTATCATTAAAAAACAACCTTATAATATAATTCTAATTTATTATCTGATATTTTACATAATATGTCAACATAAAAAATGAATAATATATTCTACATTTTTCTTTTATATTTTTATTCTCCGTATGATAAACTGATTTTGCAGTCAAAGGAGGAGAAGATATTATAATTACTGCTTGGCAGTAATGGAGCAATATATCAATATCGTTCATTTCGAATCTAAAAGAACAATTTCTTCAGGTTCGCTCAAGTTGACAAAGGCGGGGAGATGAGTTAAAATGTAAGTATATTATTTTACGAGGAGAGTTTTAATATGGCAGAGGTAAGACCCTTCGGGGCATTGAGGTTCAATACCGAAAAAGCAGGCTCTATCGAAAAGCTTGTATGTCCGCCTTATGATATCATCAGCGAACAGCAAAGACTTGCTTATCTTGAAGAAAATGAAAATAACATAATCCGGCTGGAACTTCCCGGCGGAGATGATCCCTATGTTCAGGCAGGAAAAACGCTTGAGAAAATGAAGTCCGAGGGTGTTCTGGTTCGTGACGAAAAGAACTGCATTTATATCTATGAGGAAGAGTTTACTGTCGGAGGCATTACGAGAAGCTTCAAGGGCTGTATTGCTAGAGTACATCTTGAGGAATTTTCCAAAGGTATTGTTCTTCCGCATGAGGAAACATTGTCCAAAGCGAAAGAGGACCGCTTCAACCTCATGAAGGCTACAAACTGCAATTTCAGCCAGATATATTCGCTCTTTATGGATGAAAAGCATGAGGTGACTTCTATTCTTGACGCTGCATCAAAGAGTGCTCCGGTCAATGAATTTACTGATGAATCAGAGGTTACGCACAGACTGTGGATTATTGATGACGAGCAGACTATTACGGCTATTTCTGCTGCTTTTGAGGATAAAAAGCTGTATATTGCAGACGGTCATCACCGCTACGAAACTGCGCTCAATTACCGTAATTACTGTCGTGAAAACGGACTTGGTAACGGCGCACAGGATTACGTTATGATGATGCTTGTTGATATGGAGCATCCGGGACTTCTTGTTCTGCCGACTCACAGGCTTGTAAAGAATCTTGAAAGCTTTGATTGTGCCTCTGCTCTGGAAAAATGTGCTGAGTATTTCGAGCTTGAAGACATCTCACGCGAGGATATCGACAGCAGACTTACCGCTAAATACAGCGAGGGTGAAAAATCCTTTGTACTTTGCACTGACAGCAGAAATGTTCTTATGACGCTTAAGGACAAGAACATAATGAAAGAGCTTCTGCCCGGTAAGAGCGAAGCTTACTGCGGTCTGGATGTATCGGTACTTCACACGCTTGTGCTTGAGAGACTGTTTGGTATTGATGCTGAAAATATGGCAAAGCAGATTAATCTTACCTATGTTAAAAAGGCTGAGGACGCATATTCTGCAGTTGACGAGCATTCAGCTCAGTGCGCATTCATACTTAATCCTACGAAAGTAACTGAGATAAGGGATGTTGCTGCTGCGGGCGAGAAGATGCCGCAGAAATCCACATATTTTTACCCGAAGCTCATTACTGGTCTTGTAATGAATGAAATTGTCTGACATTCTCCTGTCCTCCGACTGCAATTTATTCTGGAGGGATAATGCATGACTAATTCGGATGCTGTTGTAGTTAATATTGAGGACGGAAAGATCCGGGACACCAAAAAAAGACACAAGGAAAAGAAAAGCCGCAGAAAGAACCTTCTGACGGCTTTTTCTGCGCAGGAAGAACCTGCGGAAATTCTTCCGTTAAGACTTGATCTGACGGTTGATAACGAGGCGAAGAATGAATCTGAAAAGGACGATACAAAGCCCGTCAGTGAACAGCCCGAAAAAAAGAATGACAGTTCCGTTGCTGTTCCGCAGACAGAAGAGCCTGTTCTGCCGGACGGACCGTCGCCGGCTCCTGTACCGATAACAGAGCCTAAGGAGACTGTAGAGCCGCTCGGAGCGGAAAAACCAAAGGATATCTCTGCAAAGAGCAGTACAGCGCAGACAATGCCGGTATCCGGAATGTCAAGCGATGCCAGCATCCCGGCAGAAGGAAACCGGGATGCTGCAAGCGGTATAGTGTTTGAAATAGCCGAAGAACTGTATATGAGGGAAAAGACACTTTCCGAACTTGAAGCAATGTGCAGTCCTCCGTTTCACAAGGTGTTTTCAAAAAGTGAAAAAGGGGAGCTTGACAGCAGTGCACGTATGCGCTCAAAAAGCATAGCGCGTTCAATATCCCGAGCATCTCAGGGCGAACCGGTTTTTCTGCCTGAGGATGGTTATACATCAATGGACAGACCCATTTCTACGGTACAGGCTTTTTTTGCGCAGTTTATTATGTTTGTTCCTGTTGTGAATATAATTGCAGCTCTTATGTTTGCCTTCAGCAGACGCTCAAATTATAATTTCCGCGCCATCGGCAGAGGCTTTCTTATCTGGTCTGTAATAATAATGACTGCGGCGCTTGGATTTTTTGCATTTCATTATTTCACATCTCCGAATGTTGTCGCAAGGGCAACGGGTGTTTTTCAGGCGTTTTACACATAAAAAACGGGGCACATTTGTGCCCCGCCATTTTTTTACTCAACCAGATCCGGTGAAAAGCTCTCTTTCCACGGAAGACCGAATTTGTTAAGGTCATCCATAAAGGGATCCGGGTCAAATTCTTCTATATTGTGTACTCCGGGCTTGTTCCATTTGCCTGTCAGAAGCATTGCAGCTCCTATCATTGCAGGAACACCTGTTGTGTAGGATACAGCCTGAGAGCCTACCTCCTTGTAGCACTCCTCATGGTCGCACACATTGTACAGATAGTATGTCTTTTCCTTGCCGTCCTTTTTGCCGATAAAAATGCAGCCGATGTTAGTCTTGCCCTTTGTTCTCGGACCGAGAGAAGCCGGATCCGGAAGAACAGCTTTGAGGAACTGAAGCGGAACAATCTGATTTCCTTCAAATTCAATCGGTTCAATTGACGTCATACCTACATTTTCAAGGCATTTGAGGTGAGTAAGATAGCTCTGACCGAAGGTCATGAAGAAGCGGATTCTTTTGATGCCCTTGATGTTGAGAGCAAGGGATTCAAGCTCTTCATGATGGAGAAGATACATGTCTTTTTCACCGATCTCCGGGAAATTGTATACCCTCTTTATTTCCATCGGTTCGGTTTCTATCCACTTGCCATCCTCAATATAGCTGCCATTAGCGGAAACCTCACGAATATTGATCTCGGGGTTGAAGTTGGTTGCGAAAGGATAGCCGTGATCACCTGCGTTGCAGTCGAGAATGTCAATATAGTTGATTTCGTCGAAATGATGCTTCATTGCATATGCTGAAAATACACCTGTTACACCCGGGTCAAAGCCGCTGCCGAGAAGGGCTGTAATGCCGGCCTGTTCAAAACGCTCACGGTATGCCCACTGCCACTTGTATTCAAATTTTGCCGTATCCAGCGGCTCGTAATTTGCCGTGTCAACATAGTTTGTCTTTGTTGCAAGGCAAGCGTCCATAATTGTAAGATCCTGATAGGGGAGAGCGAGGTTTACAACTACGTCAGGATTAAATTCATTGATAAGAGCAACAAGTTCGTCAACATTGTCAGCATTTACCTGAGCAGTAGAAATCTTTGTCCTTCCTCCGTCAAGCTTTGCCTTGAGAGCGTCGCATTTTGACTTTGTTCTGCTCGCAATGCAGATCTCCTCAAAAACATCAGGGTTCTGGCAGCATTTGTGTATGCATACACTTGCAACTCCGCCAGCTCCGATAATAAGTGCCTTTCCCATTTTCATTACCTCCGTATCATTTTTTGCTGTGTCACTCCGACTATACGAACGAGCGACATTTTCAGTATTCAATATTTTATAGGTGCCAAACGCAGCTTTTATCATTCTCCCTCAAGCAGAAGTGCCGTAACATAGGTCGGCAGTGCAAAGCAGCCTCTGTGAAGCCGGGTGTTGTAATATTTTGTATCAAATCCCAACCTGTTCCACTGTTCCTCCTGAAGGTCGTGAACAGGGTGGTATTTCTTTGATGCAAAGCCGAAAAGCCAGTGACCTGACGGATAAGTAGGTATATAAGCCTGATAGACCTTGCAAACGGGGAAGAACTCAACAAGCTTCCTGTGAGCCTGTTTGACGGCACGCTGATAACTTCTGTAATAGGGGCTTTCATGCTGATTTACAAGTATTCCGTCATCTGTAAGAGCCTTGTAGCAGTTGCCGTAGAATTCCGTCGTGAAAAGACCTTCTCCGGGACCTATGGGGTCGGTGGAATCAACAATGATAAGGTCATAGTGATTTTCATAGCCTCTGACAAATCGCAGACCGTCGTCTATATAGATATGAACCCTCGGGTCAGAAAGCTTGCAGGATACCGTCGGAAGGAATTCCTTGCATGCGTCAACAACCATGCGGTCTATTTCTACCATATCGATATTCTCAATGGTCTTGTATCGAGTAAGCTCCTTTACGGTACCACCGTCACCGGCTCCGATAACAAGCACATTTTTAATACCGGGATTTACAGCCATCGGAACATGAGTTATCATTTCGTGGTAAATGAATTCGTCCTTTGTAGTGAGCATGATCCTATCGTCGAGGACGAGGACATCTCCGAATTCGGGCGTGCTGAATATTTCAATGCGCTGAAAATCGGACTGTGCTGAATATTTCTGTCTGTCGCATCTTATAGAAAAGCGGACATCCTTTGTCTGCTCTTCAGTATACCACATTTCCAAACAAGATCCCTCCTCATTTTAAACCATAATATTGATCTTATTAGTCTCCATATCCTCCGCGCCGGTCAGATTGCAGCCCTTTGCTTTTGCGTATTTTATGTATTCCAGTGCGTCCTTTGTGATAAGCTCTCCGGGGGCAAGAATCGGTATTCCCGGGGGATAGCACATTACAAATTCTGCGCAGACCTTTCCGAGCGTTTCATCAAGCGGAAGCTGATGCTTTTCGCAGTAGAAGGCTTCCTGCGGAGAGCACATAACATGCGGTTCAATGTATTCATGGTCGAGCATACCTGCCGAGCTCTTTTTGTAAAGACGCTTTATCTCATACAGCGCCGAAATAAGCCGCTCAATGTTAAGTATTCTGTCGCCGACGGAAACTATCGCAAGGATATTGCCGATATCGCCGAATTCGATCTGAATATCATATCTGTCTCGCAGTATGTCGTAAACCTCAATTCCTGCAAGCCCGATATCACGGGTATGTACGCTTATCTTTGTCGGGTCGAAATCGAAGATATCATCTCCGTTTATAAGTTCTCTTGAAAATGCATACAGACCGCCAAGCTTGTTTATCTCGCTGATGCCGTATGATGCAAGAGAAGTAACTCTTTCAAAAATCCTTTTGCCGTTGAGGGCAAGATTCTTTCTTGAAATATCGAGGCTCGACATCAGAAGATATGAAGCACTCGTTGTCTGTGTAAGATTTATTATCTGCCGCATATAACCGGGGCTGATTCCCTCACCAAGCAGCAGGGCAGAGCTTTGCGTCAGCGAACCGCCGGTCTTGTGCATGCTGACAGCTGACATATCGGCGCCCACGCTCATAGCGGAAAGGGGCATATAATCTCCGAAATAAAAATGAGTTCCGTGTGCTTCGTCAACAAGAACCTTCATCCCGGCCTCGTGTGCAATTTTGACGATCTCTCTGAGGTTGGAGCAAACGCCGTAATAAGTCGGATTATTTACGATAATCGCTTTTGCGTCGAGGTTTTCCTTTATTGCTTTTTTTATTGAATCAACAGACATTCCCAGCGGAATGCCGAGCTGTTTATTGACGCCGGGGTTGACATATACAGGGATAGCACCGCATACTATAAGCGCATTTATGCTGCTGCGGTGGACGTTTCGTGGCATGATAATCTTGTCCCCGCGCTTGACAACGCTCATGATCATTGCCTGCACAGCGCTTGATGTGCCGTTTACCATAAAAAATGCATGAGCTGCTCCGAATGCGTCAGCCATCAGCTCTTCGGCTTCCTTTATGACGCTTATGGGGTGAACAAGGTTGTCGAGCGGCTTCATGGAATTGACGTCCACGCTCATACACTGCTTACCGAGAAATTCAGTAAGCTCCGGATTACCCTTTCCCTGCTTGTGACCCGGAACGTCAAACGAAACTATCCTGTTTTCTCTGTACTGACAAAGCGCCTCATAAACCGGCGCACGGCTCTGGTCAAGCTTCAATTAGATCAATCCTCGTTATAAACATTGGAGCCGCTGAATATTTCGATCATTTCACGCCTGAGGCTGTTTGAGATAGCAAGCCTTTCCTTAGGCGGAATTTCATAAACATCAGTTTTGAAAAGCTAATTCTGCAGCTCAAGCTCCTTGATGAGCATCTGGGTGTGAAAGATATTTGCCTGGTAAACGTTGATATCAACTGTGTCATAGCGTTTCAGCGTTTCATCCTTGATATAGTCCTGAATGGAGGTTATCTTATGGTCGATGAAAAGCTTATGCCCGAGTGTGTCACGGGTAAAGCCCCTGACACGGTAATCTATGGTTATTATATCCGAATCGAAGGAATCAATAAGAAGATCAAGGGTATTAAGCGGAGAAATCGTTCCGCAGGTAGAAACATCAATATCAACACGGAAGGTAGCAATAGCGTTATCCGGGTGATATTCCGGGTAGGTATGCACCGTAACATGGCTTTTGTCGAGGTGAGCCGCAATGGTGTCGCGGTGTGCCAGAAGCTCCATATTGCCGAGATTGCACGAAGGGTCAATACTTTCGGGCAGACCCTTTTCCGAAATAAGCAGTGTTACAGAGGCGCCCTGAGGATCATAATCCTGTTTTGAAATATTCAGTACAGTTGCGCCGATCATTTCAGTGACAGTGCAGAGAATATTTGTCAGACGTTCAGAATTATACTGCTCATCGATATATGCGATATAATCCTTCTGTTCTCTTTCGGTTTTTGCGTAGCAAACATCATATATATTAAAGCTGAGGGTTTTTGTAAGATTATTAAAGCCGTAAAGCTTCAGTCTTTTATCCAATTCACACACGACCTTTACATTTTACGATTAGTGAAACTTATTCTGCAGAAAGCTTTTTCATTATCATTCCGGCACACATATAGACATTACCGCCGCCGATAGTGAGAATAAGATCTCCGGGAGCAGCCTTCTGCGTAACATAGTCAGCAATTTCTTCAAAGGTCTTGAACCATACGCATCCGTCAATTTTGTCTGCAAGATCCTTTGAATAAATATTCCATGTATTCTTTTCGCGTACGGGAAGAATTTCAGACAGTACGCAGTGGTCGGGAATTGAAAGTACCCTTGCAAATTCGTCAAGGAAGGTGTAGGTGCGCGAGAAAGTATGCGGCTGGAATACAGCCCAAACATTGTTAAAGCCCATGCTCATAGCTGTTTTAAGTGTTGCCTCAAGCTCTGTGGGGTGGTGTGCGAAATCGTCCGCAACGGTAATACCCTGCGGCTTGCCGAGAATCTCAAAGCGCCTGTGTGCACCGTGGAATTCCTCGAGAGACTTTGCAGCATCCTCAGGCAGAACGCCGAGTGTTATTGTTGCAGCAGCTGCAGCAAGAGCATTCATTACATTGAATTTTCCGGGAACGGAAAGGTTAATGTGTGCGATTTTCAAATCGTGATAATACAGATCGAAGCTGTCATATACGCTGTCATTATCCGTAATGAGAGCACGGAAATCATTGTTTTCACCAAAGCCGAAGGTGACAACCTTTTTGCCTTTTTCCTTCATGCCCTCAACACAGAACATGGTGTTTTCATCATCGCCGTTTACAACGAGAGTTTTCGAAGTCTGATCTGCAAACTTAGTAAATGATTCCTTAATCCTGTCGAGAGTGCCGAAATAATCGAGGTGATCCTCGTCAACATTCAGTATTACAGTAAGAGCGGGGTAGATGTGCAGGAATGTATCCACATATTCGCAGGCCTCACATACGATAAGGTCGGATTTACCCACACGGCTGTTGCCGCCGATAAAGGGAAGCTTAGCACCGATAATGGCAGTCGGGTCAGCTTCAGACATTGTGAGTATCTGTGTAATCATAGAAGTGGTTGTTGTTTTTCCGTGAGTACCGCAGACAGCTACCGAGCGCTTATATTTTTCGACTACAGCGCCGAGCATGATGCAGCGTTCAACTGCAGGAATATTATTCTTTTTTGCGGAAACAAGTTCAGGGTTATCAAGCTTTACGGCAGCAGTATAAACTACCATATCAGCTCCGATAACATTTTCAGCAAAATGGCCCATTGTTACCGGAATGCCGTATGAGCGGATGCGCTCAAGTGTATCTGATTCCGAAACATCAGAGCCGGTTATTTCATAGCCTTCATTATGGAGAATTTCGGCAAGCGGACACATACCCGAGCCGCCGATACCGACAAAATGAATTTTTCTAACATTATCAAGCAGATGTTCATAGTGCAGCATACTATTACAGCCTCCATATCTGAAATAAACATAGTATTATTATATTCGGCATATGTCAGATTATAATGAAGCCTCTGCGGTGCAAAAAGCCATAATCCGACATTTTATTCAAACTTAACCTATTATATACTAAATCGAAGATAATTTCAATAATTATGGGTTTTTTCTTGAAATTTTTTCTTTTATGACCGCCGAAACAATAATAATCAGTACAGCAAGTACGATAGCAGCCCATATAAACAGACATAATCCAAGGGGCTGCACGGGACATATTCCGCAGACGGGGCAGGTGTGCTGATTATTATCAATATTGTCATCGGTATGCAGTTCTGCATAGGATACTTCAGCATTCTGAGCATCTGCCCTGACCGTTATCATTTCGCAGTACAGGGAATTGACATCTCCTGTATATTTTCCGTCCGGATAAGAATACTGCTCAATATGATACCGGCAGCACAGTATTATCTCATCGTCAGAGGAAATGCTGCCGTTTTCTGTCAGACCGTCAAGCGGAACAGATACCTGAGTATCGTTCAAACTAAGGCTGCAGGGGATATCTGTCCATGCAGAAGTGCCTTTGAGTTTAACTTTGACATCAAGACCGGCTTTTCCTCCGGCAACAAAAAGCTTGTTCAGTCTGATTTTGAATTCATCTGACAGTTCCATTTCAAAGTGAGCCTCAGGTTTTTCTCCGTTTTTTATTGTTATGTTTTCAGGTTCGGGTGAGGGAAGGTTATCTGTTGTGAATGGTTCAAAAGCCGGCGCATCCTTTCCGTATGCAGCAGTTTCTGACCAGTCGGAATAATAATGCGAACGTGACAGAATTCCGGTATCATTTTCCCCTCTGTAAGAAATATCCCATCTCACGCGGATATACACAGTGTGCGCAGAATAATCAATCTTCATCTGTGATTCGGTTTTGCTTATCGGAATAAAGCTGCATGTGCCGGTCGGTATCTGATTTTTAAGACCAGGGGTAAGCCCGGTGCCGTCCCACCATTTGTTAGAATCTGCAGCCGCGTTTTTATCGTTTGTCAGAATATTTCCTCTCATTATTGTCGTCGAAGAAAAACCATCAGGTTTAGCCTGACCTCGTATCTCATCCCATATACCAAGCCTGTAATTGCCGTTGCTGTCATATCCGGAATAAGATCCGCTGCCGTTCCAGTAGTTTGTGTAGTGCCAGTCGTCATTTCTGTCGATAGACCAGTCTATCTGTGCAATGATCTCGGCGTCCTTCATCTTGAACTTTTCAAAAAGCTCTTGCTGACTTTTATCATCCCTGCTGAAAAAGCTGCTCATATCATCGCTCATTTCATAGGAGCAGAGCATGGATGTAGGGGAGTCCTGTCCACCGAGCCAGGTCAGATCAGTGTTTTGCGGGGCAGAAAGCATAAAGGGGAGTTTACCATCGTCAGTTGCCTCTGCATTCACGCTGAAAGTGAAAATTGTAAAAATAAAAACTATGCAGATCAGTGTTGCAATTTTTTTTTTCATAGCTTACATCCTGTCGTATTGAATATTTTTATGGTTGATTAAATCTCAGATACCTGTACCCGCTGCACAAGCATACCAAGTTACGGCTCACACATAATCTGAAGTTATAGATATATCACAATATTATGAATAAATTTATCCAACAATAATTGTAACTCAATGAAATACACATTGTCAATATTATTTCCCCGTCTACCCTTAACAGAAAAATTGCAGGTACCGCCGGGACAACTGCAAATTCGTAATCTGATTATAAGGCTTTTTTGTCAGACAGTATCTGATTATTTTCCATGAGTTCTTTTAAGTAATAAAAAACTTGATCGGTATGATGAAATTATATGGGAGCAGGAGTATGAGAAGTGTGATAATCCAGTATTTTTTTGCAGAAATTGTGATTGATCCGGAAAAGGACCTATACATAAGAATATTTACAATAAGAGAAATAAGGAACATACCAACCATAATGATTCCTGACAGAATGACAGTATTCTGATCTGCTGCACCGGAATTCCAGTCGTTTATGATTTTATAATCAGGAAAGCAGAAATTAAAAACAGCCGGAAGCTCTAAAAATAACGAAAGAAGAATGTTTATTAAAACACTGATACCGTAAACAGAGTTGTTCTTTTTATCCATATTATTCTTTACCTCCTTCGCGTAATTTGTTTTTACATCTTTGAATAGTGGTTAGTGATGAGATATATAAAACTGATACGGAAAAACAAAATATAATAAAGCAAAAACCCTGTCACTTGCGTGTCAGGGTTTACACTGGAGCGGATGACGAGGCTCGAACTCGCTACCTCAACCTTGGCAAGGTTGCGCTCTACCAGATGAGCTACATCCGCATATTTACTTGTTTTTTGCCGCCGTTCCTGACGACGATTGTTATTATAACCCATCCTAAAAGAAATGTCAATAGTTTTTTTATAATTTTTTTAATTATTTTTCTTTTTACTCCGATTGCCGCATAAAATGTGTCGGAGGTGGTCGGTTTGTTTGACCTGTTATCGGATTTAGTGGGAAGGCTGTCTTTTTTCTGGATACTGCATGTCACAGGTGCCGGGCGTTTTCCGGCGCCGCTTTCGGAGCAGGAGGAGAAAAAGTGTATCGAAGCCTTTGCCGCAGGAGATGAGTCGGCAGGGGATAAGCTTGTCGAGCATAATCTGCGGCTTGTGGCACACATTGTAAAAAAATACTATGCTGCCGGAATCGAACCGGATGATCTTGTTTCTGTCGGAACTATCGGACTTATCAAGGCAGTGCGCACCTTTCGCCCTGAAAAAGCACCGCGGCTTTCATCCTATGCATCACGCTGTATTGATAATGAAATCCTTATGTATTTCCGCAGCCTGAAAAAGGCATCCCGTGATATTTCCATAAATGAGGAAATTGATTCTGACAGCGAGGGCAATTCACTTACATTAATGGATATTCTGGCATGCGACGATACCATTGTTGACGATCTTGATGATAATGTAAATAAGGAAAAACTGTATGTTTATCTGAATGAATGTCTTACTCCACGCGAAAGACTTATTATCCGGCTTCGCTACGGACTCGACGGACGGGAACCACTTGCACAGCGCGAAGTTGCTTCTATCCTGAAGATATCAAGATCATATGTATCGCGCATAGAAAAAAGAGCCCTCGAAAAGCTCAGGGAGCGTTACGAGGGGCAGTGATTACTTTTTCTCTTTTCTTTTGTTGCGTTTTCTGATTTTCAGAGCATTTCTCAGCTCATCTGTAAGCTTTGCATATTTTATCGAGCGCAGCTGAGGGAAAGAATTTATAAGTCTTACCTGCTGGCTGCTCAGGTTCTCGGCAAAGTGGGCGTAAATGCCGGTTATTTTTTCATAAGCGGCGCTGCCGGCAACGCGGCTGTCAATGTTATCCTTGATACCGGCCATATTTGATCTTGCTTTTTCAAGAGCATTTGAAAGCTGTCCGAGCTTATCATTGAAGCCGATAAAGCCGCAAAGTGTGATCGTAAGATCAAGAATCACAACAATAAGCATTACAATGCAAGCAATATGGAAATACATCGGGGGAATAGCGTCCTCAAGGCGTACAGTCAGCGGATGAATGAAATAAACCAGCAGTATTGAAAGCGTTCCGAACGCAACTGCACCTGCAAGACACACACGACCCTGAATATTGAATTTTCCTACATTAATGCTCTTTCCTGCAATATTGAATTTGAAATCCGTATAATCCCACCATTTAAGGTTGAAAATCTTTTCCATTATAACGGATGCCATGAATTCGAGAGTACATGTCAGAATAGAGCTCGTTGTAAACAGCAGTACGGGGTTTTCTATTCCACCCAGAAGTGTTACATCCATCATGGATCCCAGTCCGTAGATCGGAAGATAGGGTCCGTTCAGAAAGCCACGGTTAATTGGTTTTTTCTGCCGGAATGATTCAAGAATGGATTCGTACACCCATCCCAGAAAGCTGTACAGCATCATACCGAAGAAAAAGCGTTCAGCTGCCGTCAGGGCTGTATCAGGCATTAGTATCTAACCTCCGGAATCTTTTTTTAAAACGTCTTTTAAATCCGTCGATGGTTTCATATCCTGCGCAGATCTTGTCTGCAATGCAGAGCAATACGCTTTCCCTGTATTTCGGCGGTATAGGGGTAAGCGGAAACATATGTCGGCGGATCATATTTGATTCAATTATTCCAAGCTTGAAGTCACGGCTTGCATTTCTGAATGCGGTGTTCGGATGAGTAAAGCCATGGGTGTTTTTTACCTTGCTCGGGATGTGCCAGTCGTACAGGAAGTAATCATGCAACAGAGCACCGCGGACAAGTGCGCAGGTATCGACCCTGATGCTGAAAATATCCGCAAGATGCAGACACATTCTCGTAACGAACAGGGAATGATCATATACGCTGAATATACCGTGCTGAATACACGTTTTTTCGATTTTCATGCCGTCCGAGGCAAGAATATCTTTGCCGTGTTTTTTGATGATACGCATATATTTCTTGTTGTCCATAATGTCCTCCGTTTTCTATCAGAGCGCATTTATACCCATACTCCTAATATTTTAGCACTTGAAATAATAAAAAACAATATTAAAATTGCCCATAGTTTGCAGAAATGTGAAGAACTACTTCGTAAAATATTACTTTATGTGCTATTTTTTACTTGAAAGAGAAGGTTTAAACTGCTATAATTAGAGTTACTTTGCTAAATCGAAAAGAGGTAAATAAAAATGACTGATAAGGAATTTGCGGAAATCAAACGCCGCTTCAAACCGGAAAAGAATAATATAACCAAGGTCAGGGGCTGCTATGTTACTCCGTCAAAGGAAATGAAATCTGTTTTTGAGATACCTGTCGGTATTCTTTCGGATGAACAGAAGGACTGGCTTATGAAGCTTATGAAAAAGCCCATCTCCGGTTCAGTCGGCAGAAATCTTATGAACATAGAGTTTTCTGCGGATCAGGTCAATGAGGGAGAGGAGCATAAGCTTCTGTCCGATATCAGAGAAAGCGAGCTTGAAAACGAAGAGCTTCTTACAGCACTTTATGAGAAGATCATTTCTTCATTTCCAATCGACGGCGGCTACCTGATACTTGTTGCATATGATCGTTATGATGTGCCGAGCTACAGCAAAAATGATGAGGATCTCGGCGATTCAACCGAAATGTTCCGCTATATGATATGTGCTGTTTGCCCTATAAAGATGACAAAAACTGCTCTCGGTTTCTCAACTGCCGACAACAGCTTCAGAAATATCGGAGCAGAGGCAAGCGTTGCCGCTCCTGAGATAGGTTTCATGTTCCCGTGCTTTGATGACCGTTCTACAAACATTTATAATGCAGTATTCTATACCCGCAGCATAAAGGAAAACTATCCTGATGTAGTAGAAAGCCTTTTCGGCGCCAAAGCTACAATGCCTGCATCTGAACAGAAAGAAAAATTTGAAAGCCTTATGTCAACTGCTGCTCCGGAGAGCTGCAACATCCGCTTCGTTGAATCCGTTCATAATATGATAAAGGATATGATGACAGAGCACAAGGAAAGTCACGATCCAGAGCCGCTTATGTTTGATAAGAATGATGTCAGACGCGTTCTTACGACATGCGGCGCAAGAGAGCAGGAGCTTGAGGGCTTCGATGAAAGATTCAAGGAGGACTTCGGCGAGGCTGCTGTAATTCCCCCGAGAAATATCATAGATCCCGGTCAGTTCGAGCTTAAGAATTCTTATGTATCTATTAAGGTGGATCCGAAGTTCGGATTTATGGTTGATACGAAGATTGTTGACGGTGTAAAATACATTATGGTCAGAGCTGATGAGGGCGTTGAAGTGAACGGTGTAAACGTTCGTTTTGATGGTGAAGAGTCGACACAAGAAGTTTGATTATTTTCATATTTCAGGATTATAAGGGGCTGTGAAAAAAGTCCAAAGAAAAAAGACAACCGACCTCCGAGTAGAAACTTGGAAGTCGGTTGCTTTTTTGGTATAATAGATATATGAACAAA
>ONAX01000032.1 GCA_900315875.1 uncultured Eubacteriales bacterium
AATCTGAGAATTCTTCTGAATCATTTGCATCCTGTATTTTTTCCTCTTTGGGGATTTTATCTGTTTTATCGGTATCCCGGCTTTCACTATTAATGTCAACCAGCTTAATCTGGGACGAATCTTCCGTCGGAGGAACACCCTTGTTATTACCAGATGACTCTTTTTTCAGCATCAGGCTCAGCACATATCCGGACGGCATCTGTATGCTGATACCGTTTTCTCTTTTCTGCGACGGAATAGTATATTTATTTGTAAGCACAGAGTTTATCTCCGGAGTCATGGGCGGATTCGGTTCTTCTTCCGGAACAATTCTGCGCTGCTCCGCCCAGTCAAGAATATCCTCGTGGTCGAGTGCAACGGAAAAGCCTGCGCGGATAAGAGCGTTATTGCCGCCGCATCTTTCACTGTATGCGGCACCTGGAACAACAAAAATCTTTCTTTTCTGTTTAATGGCAGCTCTTGCCGTTATCAGAGAGCCGCTTCCGGTTCCTGCCTGGACAACAAGAACACAGTCCGACAATCCGGAAATAATTCTGTCCCTCATCGGGAATGTATATTTTGCAGCATGCATACCGGGAGGGTATTCTGAAACTATTGCTCCGTTTTCGAGAATAGTCCTGCAAAGCTCCTTATTTTCTCTGCCACTAAAACAGTCTATTCCGCATGCGATAACGCAGACTGTGCGTCCGCCGTTTTCGGTTGCTCCGAGGTGAGAAGCACGATCTATTCCCATTGCACCTCCGCTGATAACAGCTGCTGAACTCTTAACAAGACCCGATGCAAAGGAATACGCCATTGTTTTATACCCGTCAAAGGGATATCTTGTTCCGACAATACCAACAGAAAGCACATCCTCCGGAGGAAGCTTTCCCAGAACATACAGCACAACCGGGGGGGCATTAATAGCTCTGAGTCTCTGCGGATACCGGAGGTCATTGTAGCCGATGGCAGTAATACCAAGCTCACTGCAATTATGAAGCGTATCAAGAGCACCGGAAAGGTTCTTATCAGAAAGACGCATAAGCTCGGTTTCGCTAAAAACAGCGCTTTCCCGAAGTTGCTTTTCAGATGCGGAAAAAACGGCTTCAGCAGAGCCGAAATGACGGAAAGCCTCCGGAAAATGAGACGGATTCATACCAAAACAGCTCTGCAGCCAGATAAAAAATTTCAGTTCATTATCCAAAGACTTTCACTCCCCTGTTTCCTTTCGGTGAAATTATATACTCATACTTTTTTATCATATCACCAAACAATACTTTTTGCAACAAAAATTTCCCATACTGAGTGACGGTGACACGTTTCCAAAAACAATTGACATATTTGTTTATCTTTAGTATAATTTCTGTAAGGACTGTTTTATTCCGGAAGGATTTCCTATATCGGCTGAATCATTGATAATGCCAGATATCCTGTGAGATCATGTTATTTATGTGAGGAATGATAAAATGGATGTTAAAGTTTATGAATGTCCGAATTGCGGCGCTGATCTGAAATTCAATCCTGATAAGCAGCGCTTCTGCTGCGCGTATTGCCGTGGTGAGTTTTCTCCTCAGCAGATAAACCAGATGTATGATCAGGTTAAAGATCAGAAAGAGCAGGCTGAGAAGCCTGCTGCAGGACCAATGGACGCCGAGGCGCGTGCGAAGGCTGAATTCGAGGAAAACACCAGACTCTACGAATGCCCCACCTGCGGAGCAGAAATCGTATCAGACAGCAATACTGCTGCGGCATTCTGCTATTACTGCCACAATCCTGTCATACTAAAAGGCAGAGTTGACGGAATGTATCGTCCGTCACGCGTTCTGCCGTTTGCATTCGGCAAGGACAAGGCTGTTGAATATTTCAACGCATGGGCTAAAGGCAAAAAGTATATTCCGGACGATCTTGTGTCTGCAAAGCAGATAGAAAAAATGACCGGTCTATACGTTCCATTCTGGGTAGCAGACGCCATGACCCGTTCTGTTATGACAGCAAAGGGTGAAACTGTGCGCACGTGGACTTCCGGAAATTACCGCTATACCAATACAAAGACATTTGATGTTTTCCGTGATGTAACCGTTGAATACGACGGTGTTCCTGCAGACGGCAGCCAGAAGATTGAGGACAGTCTGATGGAAGCTATAGAGCCATTCGATTATACACAGACAAAGGCATTCGATATGGCCTATCTGAGCGGATTCTATGCCGATAAATTCGACGTGAACAAGGATCGTATTTTTGACAGAATCAAAAACCGTATGTTTGCAAACAATGCATCTACAATAGAAGGCTCCTGCGGCTATGATAAGCTGACAAACAAGAATTTTCATAATAATATAGAAAAACTGCGCTGGAGCTATATGCTGCTTCCGGTTTGGTTCATGACCTTCCACTATAAAGGTAAGGTATGGGAATATGCGATAAACGGTCAGACCGGAAAAATCGCAGGAGAGCTTCCGATAGATGATAAAAAACTTAACCGTCACCGTCTTTTCGTTGCTGCAATCACACTGCTGATTACTCTGGCGGCAGGTTATGTAATAGGAGGTCTGCTGCTATGAAATCCTTCAGAAAAGCTGCGGCAGTTCTTGTTGCCGCTACAGTCATGCTCTGCATGATCGCTATGCCTGTATTTGCCGGAAAAGATGATTCGGTAGTACCGAAAAACAAGTTTGACTATTATTCTAACGACTACGATTCGTCTCTGTATTCATCAACAAATAAGCGAACTGAAAATGCCTATATTGGCGACGAAGCTCAGGTTCTGTCACCCGGTGACCTCGGGACCGTTTTCGAGGATATTCAGGATGCTGCTGATAAAACCGGTATTAATGTAGCTGTTTTCCTCGGAGGTAATTACCGCAGTGACAGCGTAACCAGAACATTTGCAGCTCAGTGCTCTGAAAAGCTTTTCGGAGCAACATCGGAAGTAAAAAGCATTTTCCTTTATCTCGATTTTGAGGGAAGATCATCATCATATGATTATATCGATACAGACAACGACGCACAGCTTTATTACCCAAGCACCGGTCTGGATGACAGAATTGAGGAAATGGTACAGAATAT
The DNA here is from genome assembly GCA_900315875.1 of uncultured Eubacteriales bacterium. GTDB lineage: Bacteria > Bacillota > Clostridia > Oscillospirales > Acutalibacteraceae > UBA1213. The sequence goes on from ONAX01000032.1 coordinate 3,046, forward strand.
GTACAGATTTCTTCCAAAAAGCGGCGAAACGATCTATCGCTCTGATGTCGTAAATGCGATTCAGTCCTTCTGCAATGATGTAAGGGATTATTACTACAAAGGTATGAGCTGGGACGCAAGCTACTATAATAAAGGGCTTGGAGAATACCATTATGTATTTTTTGGCACCGTTCTCTCAAGTCCCCTGCCCCCATATAAGCACTTTTTCGTATTTGTTGTTATTGGAATAATAATAGGAATACTCGTTTCCATATCAAACGCAAACAGCATCAAGAAAAAATACAAATTCCGTGAAACTCCCAATGCCTCGGTCTATACATCGAGAAACAGGATATACTTCAATAACGTAACAGACCGTTTCCTGCATGAACATACCACAAGCTACCGTATGTCATCAAGCAGCAGCGGCGGTCACGGAGGCGGCGGCTTCAGCGGAGGCGGCAGTCACGGAGGCGGCGGCGGTCACAGGTAAGATATGCCGCATCTAATCATTTAATCGGAGTACCCATATGAACAGATCTAACATTATTTTAATAGGCATGCCCGGCTGCGGGAAAAGTACAGTCGGGGTAGTACTGGCGAAGGCTGCCGGCTATCGTTTTCTGGACAGCGACCTGGTAATTCAGGAGCAGGAAGGCATGCTTCTGTCGGAGATAATAAGCGAGCGCGGAATAGAAGGCTTTGCAGAAACCGAAAACCGCATCAATGCTTCGATAAATACCGAAAAGACAGTAATTGCCACCGGCGGCAGCGTCATTTACGGACAGCAGGCAATGGAGCATTTCAAAAACATCGGACTTGTCGTTTACATCCGTCTTCCCTATGAGCAGATAAAAAAACGCCTTGGTGATCTGACGAAGCGCGGTGTTTCCATACGTCCGGGGCAGACGCTCAGAGAGCTTTATGATGAGCGTGCACCGCTGTATGAAAAATATGCGGACATCATTGTAGACGAGGACGATCTTGATATTTCCGACACTGCTCTCAGAATAGCCGGTCTTGCAATGGATCACTTTGCAGGGAGGGCGCAGGAATGATAAGCAGCAGGGACAACCCCACTGTAAAGCTTGCAGCTAAGCTTATGAATTCTTCATCGGCACGCCGCGAAGAAGGTTTTTTCTGTGCTGAGGGCGTTCGTCTTTGCCGCGATGCAGCAGAAAGCGGCGCTGATATTCAGCAGTATCTGTACACAGAACAGGCTGCAAAGAAATATCCGAAGGATCATGCGCTGCTGCTTTCCGTAAGTAAAAACAGTTCAGCGGTTTCACAAAGCGTTCTTGAAAAAATTTGCGATACGAAATCTCCGCAGGGACTTTTCTGTATTATCTCAATTTCACAGCCGGAAATGACTGTAAAACCCGGCTGCAGATATGTTGCCGCAGAGGATATACGCGATCCGTCAAACCTCGGAACGATTCTCAGAACCGCCGAAGCACTCGGAATAGACGGTGTGATACTGTCGGATGAATGTTGCGACATTTATTCCCCAAAGGTCGTGCGCGGAACAATGGGAGCTGTATTCAGACTTCCGTTCATGATAGTTCCTGATCTGTCTGATCTGGTCAGAGAGCTTTCTGAGAGGGGTATCCAATCATTCGCATCCACTCCAAGAAACGCTGACGATATCAGAAACACTGACCTTTCAAACGGCGGCGTAATGCTGATCGGAAACGAAGGAAACGGGCTGCAGGATAAAACAATTAACGCCTGTACCCACCGTGTCATGATACCCATGAAGGGCAGAGCCGAATCTCTGAACGCTTCGGCAGCAGCGGCAATTCTGATGTATGAATTCTGCCTGACAAAAGAATAACCTCTTCCCCGTTTTCAACAGGAACCGGGGAATTTTTTCTTTATCACGCTTTTTCATAGATTATCATATATTGTAACAGAAATGCTGTCAGCATTGGCTTATGATCGGGAGGAAATCCTATGTCTGATATAAAAAGCTTCGCAGTAATCGGCGGAGATAAAAGAATGATCTACTGTGCAAAAGCACTTGAAGAAGATGGTTTTGACGTATACACAGCAGGAACAGGACTGGAAAGCGACAAAGCACCGCAGGAAGCATTACAGCTTGCGGACGCTGTCATTTTGCCTGTTCCTGCATCAAGGGATAATGAAAATATTTTCGCACCTTTATCCAAAGATAAGATAAATGCCGCTGAACTTCTTTCCGGATGCAGCAAACCTGTGTTTTACGGAAATGAAAGTCTGCCGGTGTTAAAAGATACAAATTCCTTCTGCTATGGTACGAGGGATGATTTCAAAGCTGCAAATGCACTGCCTACTGCTGAGGGGGCAATAGGTGCTGCTGTAAGAGAATACAACGGCTGTATTACACAGGCTCATATTCTTGTCGTCGGATTCGGACGTATAGGCAAAGTTCTGAGTACAATGTTAAGCCGAATTGGTGCGAAGGTCAGCGTCAGCGCCAGAAAAAGCGCGGACATTGAAATGATAAAATCGCTTGTAATGAATGCGGAATATACTAATACACTGACCGGACAGTATGATATTATTTTTAACACTGTTCCGGCTATGATTCTAGATGAAAATGCAATTGCATGTGTGAAGGAATCGGGTATAATAATAGACCTTGCTTCCATACCCGGAGGAACAGACGACAAGGCCGCAGCAGGACGCGGGATACGTGTATTTCACGAGCTATCTCTTCCCGGTCGCACAGCGCCAAAAGCGGCTGGCTTCATAATCAAAAATACTGTACTCAATGTAATTGAGGAGGAAAAGCTATGAACGGCATTACCGTAGGTTTTGCAATGTGCGGCTCGTTCTGCACTTTAGGACGGGCGCTGGGCGTAATGGAGGAGCTTGCAGGACTCGGCTACGATATAATTCCCATAATGTCAACAAACGTTTACAATACAGATACCCGCTTCGGGAAAGCGACGGATATTATAAATAAAACTCAGGAAATATGCGGCAGGAAGGTAATCAGCACCATTGCAGACGCGGAACCGATTGGTCCTAAAGGTATGACCGACATAATGCTTGTAGCTCCGTGTACCGGAAATACGGCTGCAAAGCTTGCGAATGCAGTAACCGACACACCGGTAACAATGGCTGTAAAATCGCACCTGAGGCAGCAGAGACCTGTTCTGTTAGCCTTTGCAAGCAATGACGCTCTCGGAGCTTCGGCGCAGAATATAGGTAAGCTTATGAATATGCAGCATATTTTCTTCGTCCCGATGTCACAGGACGACCCGCTAAAAAAGCCGAATTCACTTGTAGCGCATTTCGAGATGATACCTGAGGCACTTAAAAGCTCGCTGAACGGTACGCAGCTGCAGCCGGTTTTCAGATAAAACAGAAAAAAAGGACTGCCGCAAATGCGACAGTCCTGTTAAATCAGTCTTTTGTTTCATTAGTATATGATTTTCCGTCAACGAACTTCAGACCCTTATTTCTCGGATACTGATGCTTCTTGCCGTTTCCGTCACCATCATTGAAAATAACGAGCGGGTTCTCACAATCTTCGGAAAGAGTGTAGCTGTATGTGCCGTCACCGTTATTCGTCATAGCTTCGCCGGGCCATTCAGCAATACCCTTGCCGCCGTCCGGATATACATAAGCACAGATATCGTCGCCCCAGTCGTCAGGCTTCTTGAAGGTAATCTTACCGCCTTCTGAAGCTGCAGGCGCTGAAGCTTCAGATGTGCCGGCTGCTGCGGAGGATTCAGAAGTCGAGCCGACAGATGAGCTTGAAGCAGATGATTCATTGCCGCTGCTCTCTCCATCATCCTTCTTATTTCCTGCCATAAAGATAATTACACCTATAATAGCAAGAACAAGAACTACAATTACAGCAATTATAGCAATCATCTTGCCGTTTCCGCCCTTAGGCGCAGAAACAACTGCAACATTTGCGCCCCTGACTTCCTTACCGTCAAATTTCATCGGAGCAGGAGGTGCTGAAGGCGATTCAAATGTATTGAAATTGCTGTCCTGACTTGACATCGATTTATCCTGTTCGATTCTCTTTTTCAGGTCATTTACATAGGAATCTGTATCAAATGAGTTATTCTGTGCACTGCCGGACTGTCTCGGAGCGGGAGCCTGTCTCTGGGAACGGGGCTGCTGCTGGGGGAACTGTTCCGGATCGGAGGACCACTGCTTTTTAGCCTTCGGCTGCTCCTGCTGCTGTGGAACAGGATCCGTAGACCACTGCTTCTTAGCCCTCGGCTGAGGTGCACTTTGTACCGGCTGTTCGGGCTGTGCCTGCTGTCTTGTCCTGGGCTGTTCGGGCTGTGCCTGCTGTCTTGTCCTTGGATGTTCAGGCTGTGCCTGCTGTCTTGTCCTTGGATGTTCAGGCTGTGCCTGCTGTCTTGTCCTTGGATGTTCAGGCTGTGCCTGCTGTCTTGCTCTGGACTGCTGCTCAGGCTGCGAAGGCTGCTGTACAAAATCCGCCGGATCTGCTGACCACTGCTTCTTTGCTCTCGGCTGAGGTGCACTTTGTACCGGCTGTTCAGGCTGTGACTGACGTCTTGGCTTAGGTTGTTCCGGCTGAGGAGCGGCTGCAGGCTTCTGAACAACTTCTGCAGGATCTGCTGACCACTGTCTCTTTGCTTTGGGCTGAGGCGCCGAAGCAGGTGCAGGCGCAGGTTCCGGAGCAGGCTGCGGAATCGGAGGAGGAATAATCGGTGTCTGCTGGAAAGAATCCGCAGGATCTGACGACCAGTCCTTCGCTGAAATAGGCGGAGGAACCGGAGCTGCTGGCGTTTGCTGTACAGGCTGTACGCTGCGGGTAGCTGCAGGCTTACCGACATTAATTTCAGGAATTCCTATCGGAGTACCGGCAGGAGCAGCCTCGGGGCTGTCCATATTCGGAAGCTTATTTCTGACTCTTTCCTGTCTGATATTTCCAAGCTCGACAGGCTTTGAGGTTCTGATCTCTTCAATAGTTATTTCTCGCTCAAGCTGCATCGGAGGGAGTGCGCCCTTTACAGCTTCCTTTGAAATAGGATCCAGCTTTACAGCCGGTGTATTCGCAATCTTTGACAGCGGAACAGGTCCTTCCTTCATCATCGGAGGTAGCTTTGACGGGTCACTGTTTACTGACAGATCCGGAAGATCCGGAACCTCAGAAATACCTGAACCATCATCAACTGCACCTTGCTGAGTTGCATTTGATTTCTGTATAAACTGAGCAAAGATATTATCGCCGCTTTCTTCGGCAGCTCTTCTTGCCCTTGCTTCTGCTTCGGCTCTGGCTCTTGCCTCTGCCTCTGCTTTAGCTCTTGCTTCGGCTTCAGCCTTTGCTCTTGCCTCAGCTTCAGCCTTTGCTCTTGCCTCAGCTTCAGCTCTTGACTGTGCCTCTGCCCTTGCTCTTGCTTCGGCTTCGGCTTTTGCTCTGGCTTCAGCTTCGGCTCTCGCCCTTGCTTCTTCCTCGGCTCTTATTCTCGCTTCCTCGGCAGCTCTTGCCTCGGCTTCTTTTCGCGCTTCCTCCTCAGCGATGCGACGAGCTTCTTCCTCTGCTCTCGCTCTTTCCTCGGCTTCCTTGCGTGCAGCCTCTTCCTCGGCGGCACGGCGCTCAGCTTCAATCCGGGCTTCCTCTTCTGCTTTGGCTCTTTCTTCCGCTTCTATACGAGCCTGCTCCTCTTCTTCCTCACGGAGCATCTCTTCTCTGGATTTTCCGTCCTTGACATTATAACCGCAAAAAGGACAGTTTTCGCCGTTGTTTACGATCTGCATGCCGCAACCCGGGCAGCTTATAAGTAATGCCATAGCCATATCTCCTCTGTCTGTTTTTTATACCGCCTGAAGCATACCAAACTACTATTTACACAGCTCAGGGCAGTACATCAACATAAACTACGGATAAGCGCACTTACCCGATAGTAATCTTTATCTATTATATAATATTATGCATTTAGAGTCAATATTTTTGACGAAAATAAGTCATTTTTATCGTTTCTACATAAAAACAGTTGTTTATTTACAGACAAAATGCCTTTTTAAAAATCATCAATCACACTCATCAAAAATAAAAAATTCTCCCCTCAGCGAGGGGAGATAACACTGATAAAAAGATTTCCGAAATATACATTTTTTAATTAATTATTCTAATACTTCACTTGTAAGTTCATCAATAAGATCAAGATCATCAATATCATAAACCTCAAGAACATATGATTTCAGGTGATCGTACAAACCAATTTCCAGGCTTTCCTCTTCACCGATAGACTCAAATTGTTCAAGACTGGTTATGTGAAGATCGTTAAACATTTCAATGAGTGATTTCTTGATTTGTTCTCTTTCTGATTCAGTCATGATTATCTTCCCTTTTCAGATGTATCAATTATTTACTCGGCTTTCCGGATTTCAGCTTTGCACTGTATGCACGTATTGCGCGCATTTCATCCGGAGTAAGCTCACGGTATTTTCCGGGCTGCAGCATTCCGAGACGCACCGGACCAACAGCAATACGTTTCAATCTGGCAACCTCAAGGCCTATTGCCTCGCACATTTTCCTGATCTGACGGTTTCTGCCCTCTTCGAGGACAATTTCAAGAACCGTTCTGTCCTGCTCGCTTTTCACAACATGAACAGCAGCCGGCATGGACATTCTTCCCTCAATAACAACACCCGTAGTAAGGGTCGTCAGCTGGTCGTCAGTCATTCTCGGGCGCACGGTAACACGATAGGTTTTCGGAAAGTGCGTTGACGGATGGCTAATAAGGTTCGCAAATTCGCCGTCGTTCGTCATAAGCAGAAGTCCCTCGGATTCACGGTCAAGTCTTCCGACAGGAAACAGTCTTGCAGGAACGTCGTCAATAAGCTCTGCAACGCATTTTCTGCCGCCCTCATCGCTCATGGTTGTAATAAATCCGCGTGGCTTATGCAGCATAATGTAGTATTTCTTTGAATTCTTTCTGATGACTATATCTCTTCCGGCGACATTTATTTTATCCTTATACGGGTCAGCCTTATCACCAAGCTTCGCTTTTTTGCCGTTTACCGTAACGGCTCCGGCAGTAATAAGCTCCTCAGCCTTTCTTCGGGAAGCAATACCCGCGTCAGCTATTATCTTCTGAATTCTTATCTTTCCCTGGTTTTCCATTTCCTTCACCTCTATGGTCAGTTCGTTTTTATTTTCATTGCTCCGCTGAAAAGGACTCTTTCCCCCACACGGTATTCAATGCGGCATAAAGCACATTCAACCTCTCCGGGATATAAAAAATGCGGAGCATAAACTATTCTTTGTATTTTTTTCCTGTCATCATTTCTGACTACTGCATACGGCTCAACGTCAGAAGTAAGTTCAGCATTTTTCCCTGTTCCGGCAACCGGAATCAAAATCTGCGGCAGACCGTCATCAAGTCTTACCCTGCTGACAACAGAAAAACCGTATTCTATCAGCGTTTCGTGGTCATCCCAGTCATCAGGGTCGTTAAGAGTTACTGCAATAAGCCGCACGCCTTCCCTTTCCGTACAGGAAACAAGTGTACGTCCCGCGGTTTTTGTATAGCCGGTTTTGATGCCAATACATCTGTCAAGGCGTCTGAGAAGCCTGTTATGGTTAGTAAATACCACACTTTTTCCTGCAGGTGATACATAGTTTACCCTGACGCTTTCTGACGATACAATACTGCGGAAGTCTTCATTTTCCATTGCAGCAGCACCAAGCAGAGCCATGTCGTAAGCTGTCGAAAAATGCTCGCTGTCATCAAGACCGGACGGTGTGACAAAATGGGTATTCCTCATACCGAGACTTTGAGCCCTTTTGTTCATCAGACCGACAAATCTCTCTGTACTGCCGCCCACGGCATAGGATATAGCATTAGCCGCATCATTGCCAGAGCATGCCATCATACCGGTCGCAAGGGATGATAGGGTCAGTACTTCTCCCTCTTTAAGGTACATACTTGACCCTTCGGCATACATCTGCGATGTGATTCTGACCTCGGCATTGTTTTTTTCTGCAGTTTCGAGTGCCAGAAGGCAGGTCATGATCTTAGTTATGCTCGCTATCGGCAGCCGCGTGTTTTCGTCGTGACCGCAGAGCACCTGTTTGCTGTCGGCACAGTACAAAACCGAAGCCGCAGCACTATCAGAAGGCTTTGCATCCACGGCGTTGCAGTTATTTGTCAGAATACTCAGTGCAGAGATCAGCACAGCAAGGATAAGCGCCGCAGTTTTCTTCATAACAAAATCACCCACTCTCTGTTTTTAAAAATTTATGCAGAGGGTGGGTTTTTTATGTCAGATCAGAGTTCGGGCTCGGTAAGACCCTCTACGGTCTTATCAACCAGCTTTTCGGGCTCTTCGTCTTCCTTTTTCTTATCATTGTCCCTGTCCTTCTTGAAAAGTGCAACCACCTTATCAAAAAGCTCGGGAACCATTGCAATAGCCTGACCGCCGTTATTATCGCTGAGGTTCAGCAAGCGGACATCACCGTGGCTGATTGCGATAAATGCAACAGGATTAATAGTTACGCCGGCACCGCCGCCACCACCAAAAAGAGTATTATTTGCCATATTCTTGCTGGCAAATTCAGAACCGCCCGAAGCAAAGCCGTAAACGATCTTTGAAACGGGGATAATGGTTGTTCCGTCAGGAGTGAGGATAGGATCACCGATTACGGTATTTGCATCAACCATCTGCTTGATTTTTTCGAGGGTAGTATCCATAAGACCCTCAATAGGACGTTCGCTCATTTTAATACACCGCCTTAAAAAATTAATAACGTTATTATCGCATATAGATTATACACTATTTTTTCCAAACAATCAACCCCGGCATTAAACCGGATTCAATTCGCACAAACCGGAGAAAATCAGGCTTTCATTCCGATTGCGCGTACAAGTGACACAAGAAGCTTTACTACAGCCGATATTCCCATTCCGACCAGCCAGTACGGACGGATACGGGAATGGAAAATAAATTCGACTATTGTCTTTTCAAAAAGAAAACCCGCACTGATATCCTCGCTGTGGCGGCGAAGATGAGCAGTGTTCTCAAGAATTGAAACCATCGGATAAATTGCAGAACACGCATAGCCGTATTTCAATGCAGTATCCGCGCTGTCTTTGCCGACGATAATCGCATTGATAACAAGCTTTGAAATAACAAGATGTCTCGCCGTGGAGCCGAGTGAATTCTTTATTATGTCAATAACGGCTTTCAGTATTTCAATCACAGCGTCTATACCGTGTTCCTTGACAAAGGAGACAGCAGGGTTTTCCTTTTTCTCCTTCTCTTTTTCCTCTTCCTCGGGCTTCTTCTTTTTTTCGGGCTTTTTCTTTTCTTTTTTTGGTGGCTGGGGATATACGTTATATTTTATAAAAAGGTATCTTACAACGATCCGCACTTCCCCGTCGTATTCGATATTGATATGAACGGGAATCAGCAACAGCAGCAGAATAAAAAGAAATATGCCGAGGATTATAAACAGCGCCGTCACGGCTGTTCTCCTTCAGGTTCAGCATCTTCAGTCTGAGCCTCGTCTGCTTCACTGTTTTCCTCATCCTGCGGTACAGGCGGCAGCTCGTCTAGAGACGATATTCCGAAGCACAGAAGAAAATGCTCGGTCGTACCGTACACAAGCGGCCTGCCCGGAAGCTCAAGCCTGCCCTTTTCCTCAATCAGTCCGCGGGCAATCAGATTTGCAACAACTCCGGAGCAGTCAACTCCCCTGACCTGTTCAACAAAAGCCTTGGTTACAGGCTGATTATAGGCAACAACCGCCAGAACCTCGGACGCAGCCTGTGACAGCGGAGTATTACGCTTTATATCCATTACTGTGCGGATAACGTCCGCATGCTGCTTATCAGAGCACATTCTGTAGCTGTCACCGAGTCTGACAACAAGTATTCCGCCGCCGCGGTTCTTATAGTCCTCCGCAAGCTCAGCGCATACAGCACCCGCTTTTTCAAGCGGTATATTCAGCGCCACTGCAAGTCTGTCCACTTCAACAGGTGTGCCGCTTGCAAAAAGAACGGCTTCCACCGCTGATTTCAGATTCTGATTATCCACCGTCCGGCACCTCCTCTGCTCCTGCGGATTTAATCATAACAAGTGTCTGCTCGCTGCCCTCGCCGCTCACTCTCACTCTTTTACCCTTGATAAGCTCAAGCACGGCAAGAAAGGTTGCAACAAGCTCGCTGCGGTCAGCAGCGTCATCATAAATGCTTTCGTATTTAACGCTTTTACCACTCCAGAGTTTGCGCATTACGCCAACAATTTTGGAGCTGACGGATACGATCCTGCGCTTGACTATACCTGAGAAGGCTTCCTCAGGCGGCGGAAGCTTTGCACGTCCTCTGCCTACTGCCGCAAGATAGCGGTCAATAAGGTATGACGGCTCATGACGCCGCTTATAGCGCATATCCGCCTTGATCTTTTCAGGCTCTCTGCCGTAGAAATCAAAACACATCCCCTCCGACAGAAGCTTTGCAATCTGTTTACATTTTTTATATTCGATAAGCTGACCCGACAGCTCCTTTTTCATTTCGTCAGCTTCCTCATGTCTCGGAAGCAGTGACGCGGATTTTATCATGATAAGACGCGAAGCCATATCAAGAAATTCTCCAGCTCCGTCAGGATCGCTTTCCTGTAGCATTTTTACATGATCCATATACTGGTCGAGCAGCTCGCTGATCATTATATCGTAAATGCTCATCTTATTTTTTTCGATCAGATGCAGCAGCAGGTCAAGCGGACCCTCGAAGGTATCAAGCTTATATGACAGTTTTTCCAAAACGCACCTCTTAAAATGCCCAGACAAACGGCAGTCCCGTAAGCCACATTATTACGCTGTACAGGAAATTATCGGCGAGATTCAGTATACCGTTGAAGCCGCCCATAAGTATTACTATCATCAGGACAATAGAAATAATCTGCTCATACTGCATGATCTTGAAAATGACCTTATTCGGCAGGAAAGCCATAAGTATTTTTGAGCCGTCAAGCGGCGGTATCGGAAGGAAATTGAACACCGCAAGTCCGACATTGATCATGATAAAGAACTGCAGAAACAGGAAAAGGTACTTCCATATTTCAAGAGCCGCCTCCAGCATACCTATAGTATTTGCAAAAAGTGCAAGCAGTCCGTTATACAGCAGTCCGGCAATGATTGCTGCAAGAAGGTTTGACATCGGACCTGCAAGAGCAGAGATTGCCATGCCAACCTTCGGGTTTTTGAAATTTCTGGCATTTATCGGCACAGGCTTTGCCCAGCCGAAGCCGACAAGCAGCAGAAGCGCTGCACCGAGATAGTCGATATGTGCAAGCGGATTGAGAGTTAATCTGCCCTGTCTTTTAGCTGTACTATCACCAAGCTTATAAGCAACAAAGCCGTGCGCACATTCATGCAGGGGCAGAACCAGGAATATTGTCATAAGTGATGACAGGATATATACTATGACCGAAAAAAAGTCAAAATTTCCGGATCTGATAAGACTTAATAACATTTACTTCCCTCACTTATCAAAATCGCAGAATCCCGCATTTTTCGGCAGGATTCTGCGTAATTCTGGAATTTACTTTGCAGACTCGTCCTCGTTTTCATTGTCAAGCTCGTCTTCGTCAAAATCGAATTCAAGCACCTCTGAGCACTGCGGACACTTGATGCTTCCGCCTGCAAGGCTGTCCTCGCTGAGTGCGATTACCATTCCGCAGGTGGGACATGTAACCTCGTAGGACATTTCAGCGTCGCTTTCACCATAGCCAAGCTTGCTGTAATTAAGTCCCTCGAAGGATTCGTCATACACAAGATCCTCAACACCGGCAAGGTCTTCACTGATACCGTCGATCTGATCGCTAAGGTCGTCATAGCACTGTTCCAGTTCTCCGATTTCCTCTGCCATTTCGCCCATAAGCTCGCTCATAAGCTTCCAGATCTTTGTCTGCTTGTCCTTGGGGTCAAGCTCCATTCCTTCAATAAGTCCCTTTATATAAGCCGCTTTTTCGCTGAGCTTCATCTTTCATTCCTCCAAAACTATGCGCTGACTGCGCCCGAGCAGTTAAGCTCTAGACATATATTCACCTGTTCTAGTATCAATCTGGATCTTGTCGCCCTCGTTGATGAAGATCGGAACCTTGATCTCTGCGCCGGTCTCAAGAGTAGCAGGCTTTGTAACATTAGTAGCTGTATCGCCCTTAACGCCGGGTTCTGTCTGAGTTACCTCAAGAACAACGAATGTCGGAGGCTCTACGCCGAAAACGCTGCCCTTATAGGACATGATCTTACAGGTCATGTTTTCCTTAACGAATTTGAAGTTATCGCCGAGTACGCTTGCATTGATGGGAAGCTGCTCATATGTCTCATTATCCATGAAATAGTACAGCTCGCCGTCGCTGTAGAGATACTCCATTTCCTTTCTCTCTATAAAAGCGGTCGGATACTTATCGTTCGGGTTGAATGTTCTTTCTGTTACCGCGCCGGTAATGACATTCTTGATCTTTGTACGAACAAAAGCAGCGCCCTTACCGGGTTTTACGTGCTGGAACTCTACGATAGTAACTACCTGACCGTCCATATCGAATGTAACGCCGTTTCTGAAATCTCCTGCTGTAATCATCGAAAATCCTCCTAAAAATTTATACGTTTTATCCCAAACGGGAAAATCAGCCGATAAGCTTATTACATTATACTATATCACGCACTAAATTGCAAGGTTTTTTTCCGGTCGGAGCGCCTGCGCTGTCAATTCGAAGCAGCACGGCTCTGAATCCGATTCGTGTACTCTCTCTATCCGGTTGCCCTCCGCAGATGGCGAAACTCTTGACTCATCAGCACGGTGCAATGCAGTCCTCGCCGTCGCATTCCATATCGTCGCTGTCCTCTGACAGTGCGGCTTTTATCATGATTGCACATTCCAGTCTTTTCTTTTCCAGCGCACACGAGGTTTTATGTGACTTGCGGATATCTCCCTCATACTGGAAATTGTTTGCATTGCAGCCGCCGGAGCAGTAGAACTTTGCCCAGCAGTCGCGGCAGTTTTCCTTGCTGTATACATTTGCCTTTGCAAAATCCAGTTTCATGTCATTATTAAAGGTGCTGTCGTTCAGGTTACCCATTTTGAACTGCTCCATGCCTACAAACTGGTGGCACGGATAAATATCTCCCTGCGGTGTAACAGCAACGTATTCATTGCCGCAGCCGCAGCCGCGCAGACGCTTTATAGCGCAGGGGCCCTGGTTCAGGTCTATCATAAAGTGGAAGAAATTATAGTAATCACCCTTGCGGCGGGAATTGATCATTGTCTGTGCAAGACGCTCGTATTCCTCAAACACTCTCGGCAGATCCTCGTCCTTTATGCTGTAGTCAAGCTTCGGGTCGGACACAACCGGTTCAATGGAAAGCTGGTCAAATCCAAGATCGCGGTAATGAAGGACATCGTTTGTAAAGTCAAGGTTATATTTTGTGAAGGTCCCGCGGATATAGTAGTCCTTCTCTCCCCTGCCTGCAACGAGCTTCTGATATTTAGGCACGATAGTATCGTAGCAGCCCTTGCCGTTAGGAGTTACTCTGAGCCTGTCGTTTACTTCCTTTCTGCCGTCGAGAGAAAGAACCGCATTATTCATTTCTCTGTTGATATAGTCGATTTTTTCATCGTCAAGCAGCAGTCCGTTTGTGGTTATAGTAAAACGGAAATTCTTGTTAAACTTCTTTTCTATTGAGCGGGCATATTCAACAGTCTTTTTTACAACATCGAAATTCATAAGCGGTTCGCCGCCAAAGAAATCGACCTCAAGATTGCGGCGTGTGCCGGAATTTGCAATGATAAAATCGATAGCCTTCTTAGCCGTTTCAAGAGGCATGAGACATCTGCCCTGGCCGAAATCACCCTTTGCTGCGAAACAGTATTCACATCTGAGGTTACAGTCGTGAGAGATGTTTATGCACATTGATTTTATCGGTGCCTTTGTCATAAGGTCTGCAAACTGCTCGTAATCATCGGGAGAAAACAGCAGACCGTGCTCCTGTAGCTCAAGCAGTGCGTTCCAGGTCTCCAGCAGTTCTTCCCTGTCGTATTTTGCAGAAAGCTCGTCAAGAATATTCTGCGGCATTTCAGCGGGCATCTTTTCCTCGTAATATTCAAGGATGTCATATGCCACGTCGTCAAGCACATGAACTGCTCCGCTGTGTACATCAAGACAGATATTATATCCGCCGAGCTTGTATTTATGTATCATACTTCCTTCTCCTTTTAATTGTTCGGTTAAAAGCTGCGATGCTGCAGCCGTTTTACACTAAAATAAAAGGCACCGGCTGCACGCCGACGCCCCTTATCGTACAAATCCCGAGATAATTACTTCTCGCACTTCTGGTTAGCAACCGTGCAGGATGTCTTGCAGGCAGACTGGCAGGATGCCTGACACTCGCCGCAGCCGCCGTGAGCAGCTGACTCCTTGAGGTTAGCTTTGTTCAAGGTTTTGATATGCTTTGTAGCCTTCATTCTGAATCACCCTTTCCGTACAGGTTTGTACATCTGATATTTTACCATATTTCAAAGTCAAATTCAATGATTATTACAGAAATTCTTTTTTATCATCGTCTTTTTCTTCTTTTTTTGCGGTTCACACCAATAACTCCGCCGAAAGCACCCGATACAAGCATCAGCAAAAGCCTGACAAGGCATGTCACTCCTATATTTCCGCCTGCCGCAGCAGCAGCGCCGAGCAGCAGAAGAAACATAAGTGCGGAGCACACTGCTCCCATAAGCAGACCTTTTGAGCCGCAAAGCGCGGCACAGACAAGACCGCCGACAAACGCGCCTGCCGAAGCGGCAACAAGCGGAAGTACATCCGCCGCGATTCCGCCGGATACCCCTCCCGGTAGCATGGCGGCCGCAGCAATTACAAGCACAACAGCCGCTGCAGCAGTACCTGTCAGCATGCCGAACATCAAAGCAGCCGCCGGCAGTTTCAGATTATCCATTGCCTCAACCCCAAATAAGAAATCATTAATTTCTATTCTCCGGAGCTGCTGCTTAGAACCACGGCTGAATTATTCCTTATCGTCGTCTGCCTCGGCCTTTTTATCCTTCTTTGCCTTCTTGTCGTCCTTTTTAGGCTGCTTGTCAGGAGTATCAACAGAGCTGATAGCCCACTTCTTGAAGCGGATTCTTGTTTTATCGCTGCCTGTTTCAAGCACGAAGGTTTCGTCATCATCACGGATAGCAATAACCTTGCCTACAATACCGCCGATTGTGGTGATATCATCGCCGACCTCAATGGAGCTGCGCATTTCTTCTTCTTCCTTCTGCTTCTTTCTCTGTGGACGGAGAATAAAGAAATACATTGCAACAAACATTACGGCAATAAGACCGTACATTGCAATTGAACCCCACTGGTTATCACCCAGAAGTGAGGTTATACCATCAAGCAAAAACATATTCATCTTTCATTTTCCTTTCTTCTTATCTGATAAAGCCTGAAGGCTTATATCCTGTGGTCAAGTATTTCCCTGTAATACCTGTAGAAATTCTCAAATGTGCCTTTTTCGATTTCTTCCCTGATACGCATAAGCAGAGTATTGTAGAAATACACATTATGCATTACGCACAGCCTCAGAGCAAGCATTTCGCCGCTTTTGAAAAGGTGTCGTATATATCCGCGTGTGAAATTGCGGCATACCGGACAATCACACTCCTCGTCAAGCGGACTTTCGTCAAGGCTGTATTTTTCGTTCAGCATATTGCGTCTTCCGCTCCATGTGAATACATTCGCATGTCTTGCGTTTCTCGTGGGCATTACGCAGTCGAACATATCGATTCCTCTGTACACAGCCTCAAGAATATTCACAGGTGTGCCGACACCCATAAGGTAACGCGGCTTATCCTGCGGCATGAAGGGTTCTACAGTTTCTATCGTATGGTACATTTCCTCTGCGCTTTCACCCACAGCAAGACCGCCTATAGCGTAGCCGTCAAGGTCAAGCTCTCTTATGCGCTGCATATGCTCGATTCTCAGGTCATCATAGGTTGATCCCTGATTGATCCCGAACAGCATCTGATGAGGATTAATGGTATTCTCAAGGGAATTAAGCCTGTCCATTTCTGTTTTGCAGCGGCAAAGCCAGCGGTATGTACGGTCAATGGAACGTTTTGTATAACCGTATTCCGCAGGATTTTCGATACATTCATCAAATGCCATTGCAATGGTTGAACCAAGATTGGACTGAATGCGCATGCTCTCCTCCGGACCCATAAAAATCCGGTGTCCGTCTATATGCGAGGCAAAGGTTACGCCCTCTTCCTTGATATTTCGCAGCTTCGCAAGTGAGAAAACCTGAAATCCGCCGCTGTCGGTCAGAATAGGTCCGTCCCACCGGGTAAATTTATGCAGTCCTCCGAACTTTTTAACGTTCTCGTCACCGGGTCGCATGTGAAGGTGATAGGTATTGCACAGCTGCACCTGACATCTGAGGTCTTTCAGGTCAAGCGCGCTGACAGCCCCCTTTATTGCACCGCAGGTCGCGACATTCATAAACGCCGGCGTCTGCACAGTGCCGTGGACGGTTGTAATTTCTCCGCGTCTTGCACTGCCTTCTTTTATGATAAGCTTATACATAATTACTTACCGTCAGTTTTTTTGCTTTCTTCTGCCTGAGCAGCTGCCTCGGCAGATTTTCTGAGTGCTACAGCCTTTCTGACCTCATCTGTTGTTACGAAGGGCAGAGGATTATCGTCCTTATCAACGAGAGCAGTCATTTCCGTGCCGTGGAATACAGCAAGGGTACCTACCGGCATCTCAAGAACTCTTACAGCCTCACCTCTGAATTTCAGAAGCTCGCAGCTTGAAACATGAACAAGCTCCTCGGGTTCATGCTGACCCTCACGCTCATCGTTAAGCAGACCAAAATACCAGCCTGAATCACCGTCCTTTGTCGGCTCGGTACGATTCATGTAGACATCCTCTGCGTCAACGGCAGATCTGAGAACAAGAATAGTGTCGCGGAAGGACGTTGGCTCGGGTCTCTCAACGCCTGCTTTTTTATTAGTATTTATCTGCATATTCTGGATGGTAAGAGCCATTCCGCAGTCATCGATCTTATTATTGGGATTATTTCTGTAATCGAGAGTCTGCACAACATAGTACTGTTTTCCGTCATCCTCTCTTTCGTCGAGGAAGAAAGCAGCCCAACCGTATGTCATCATAAAACCCTTTGCAAAGATATCAGCCTTCTCGCTAAGCATATTAAAAGTTCTGAGCACTGCAGCAGCCGCTCCCTTCAGAGGGGCATTTGAGTACAGCTTTACAACTTTTCCCTGTATTTCAGCCTGAAAGGTAACCATTTTTTAATTCTCCTTTAACATTTTTTGCAGCACAAGCCGCCATACATACCATTTTATAATAAATTCATTCAATTGTCAATACAGACAAGTACGCAGTAAGCCGCACCTACTCCATACACAAACACAACTGAACAATACTACGACTGTACACAAAACATACTTTTTTAAAAATAATCATTTAACCGCATAAAAAACGAAAGAGATGCTGTTATGAAAAAATCATTTCACTTGCTGACGGAACAATGACGCATGCCGCTGCATTTTCTCTTCCCGTAAACGCCGCACCGGAGCAAAAGCTTCCCTTCGAGCTGACCGCCCCGAAAAATGTCACGCTGACCTATCTCAACGAGAATGATTCTCTCAACACATGTGAGATTCATTATTCACAGAACAATTCAATGAGCGAATGGTCGACAAAGCTTGCTAATCCGGAAACTCACGACGCTGCAGTGGAAGAGCTTGGCAAACTGGGTATAGATGATATGTGGATTCAGGCACAGATTGACTGGTCCATTGATACGCAGGACGACTGGCATTACAACAAGTACTGGGATACTGAAGGATATGACGAAAACTTCGTTCCGAGGCTCGGAGAATGGGCATAAATCAGCGAAACATACAGTGAAGACACCGCTATGAGCAGCTGAATTTTCAGAAACATGGGAAACATTGACGACACTAACGACGCCGTATGGTACGGACTGCATAACGACGACAATGATTATAACGGCTGGAAAGATGTTCTGAAGGAAGACCAGTACAAAGTTGTGAAAACAGACGACGGCAGCTTTGCAAAAATAGATCTGGAAAATCACACAATTTACACCCAAGTACGCTGGATTGTACGCTACCGCACAAACACCGAGGAATCAGAAACCGTTACAATCAGCTCCGATTGGTCTGCACCTGCTTGCGTCGGAAAGGATGCAGCAAAGACCGGACCACTGAAGCCCGGCGATATTGATGCTCAGGTCATTTCCGACCTGAGGTATACCGGAGAGCAGTTCAACAATTATCCGGTAATCGGCTTTATGCCTACTGAAGATAATAAGCTTACATCCCAGCTTGCACAGGTAAACGGAACTCAGGGAGGTATATTCCTTGAAACAGAAGCAAGAGTTTCCGGCAAAAACGACTGGGTACAGCTGCAGGGAGATTTCACCATAAAAACCAGAGAAATGACAATAGCACTGCAAAATCTCGCTGAGGCTGAGGGAAAGATAGAAAAGGATACTCCCATAGAGCTCAGGGCGCGCTATTACTGTTCACAGGACGGAGAAGGTCAGGAGCCGTTTTATTCAGTCTATTCCGAAATACTCACCTTCGGTTCGCAGGACATGCAGGCAAAGCCCGATGATAATCCGGAAGCATCAAAAGAAATATCCTCCGATCTTCCAAAAAAAGGAGAGGATGAAACCCCCAAATGCACGCTTTGCTGCTTCTGTCCTCATCCGCTGGGAATTTGCATATTTATCTAGCTTGCGATAATACTTGCGGTAGTTATTGTCGTTGTTGTGATAATTGTAATTATAAACAAATCAAAAAACAAGAAATAAATGTAAATAATAAACAGGCTGTCGCACAAGAAAAATCAAACACTGTGCGACAGCCTTTTTTCGTTCTTTTTACATTCCTTTGAGCATCGCCATTACTTTAAGAAAGCCATCCGCTTTGATAATAGCAAGCCCCTGAGATTCATCGCCTAAAACAACAAGCTCATCCCCCGGAGAAATACTGAAAATCTTGCGTGCCTTTGCTGGGATGACGATCTGACCCTTATCCCCTACGGTCACGATTCCGAAAAGATGCTTTCCCCTCGGAGGTGCAGGCGCACCAAGAGAGGCACCTGTTTCATAATTCACTAAGTCATCGAGCGTGACATTGAATATTTCAGCCAGCTGTCTGCTTTTTTCAATATCCGGCATGCTGTCTCCTGCTTCCCATTTGGCTATGGACTGACGTGTAACACCGACCTTTTCGGCAAGATCCTCCTGTGACATCTTATTCAGTTTTCGCAGCTGTATCAGGTTTTCCTTGAACATTCTTTTTCTTCCCCTTTCTGATACCCAGAGTGAACCAGCGCAGAACAGGTATCCTTGAAATGATCTCAAACATAAGGAGTCCTCCTCCGATAGAAGTTACGATACCGATGATGTAGTAAACAAACGGTGGCATAGACACCGTTTTTAACAAAATCAGAGCCATGCCCGACAAGGTGATATAGTGGAAAACATAGATACCGAAGCTTCGGGAAGACATATATTTCAGGAATGCGTTTGTTTTGTTACCCCATTTTCTGAAGCCGCCGAGTATCGCAAGGCATGCGCTCCAGCAGAAGGCAACAGCAGAGGGGCAGCCCATTACGGGCATGTCTGCAAAATTATCGCCATAGTGCAGATATAGGTAAAGAACGCCGAGTATTACGGATGAAATAATAAGCGGAATGCTGAAACGGCTCAGCCGTTCTATGACCTCATCATGCGCAAATACAAAATATCCAAGCAGATATGTAAAGCCGTAGATACCGAAGCGGTAAACGGCAACCACCGGAGTATTCAGCACCTGAGCGGAAAGGAAAACAGGTATCACGAGCAGAATGAGTACAGGCGTATTCACCTTTTCGGTCAGCTTGTACAGTTTT
>ONAX01000018.1 GCA_900315875.1 uncultured Eubacteriales bacterium
GGAGTGCCTCCGCTGTCAATTCGCGACAATCGCTCAGCTCCGCTTCGCTCTGCAGCGTGACACTGCCGCCGGTTGAAATGGAAGAAAAAATCTGATATTATATATACAGAGATTTGCCGGAGGAGGATTGATGTCTTGAGCATAATAGGAGATCAAATAAAAAAGTATCGTATCGAAAAGGAAATAACCCAGGAACAGCTTGGTCAGATGCTGAATGTCACTACTCAGGCGGTGTCACGCTGGGAAAGAGGCGGTACTCCCGACGCGGATATGCTTCCGCAGATAGCAGAGGTTCTCGGGGTCAGCATAGACGCACTGTTCGGACTTGAGGAGCAGAGTATGAATCTTAATCTTGCACGCCGACTGAGTCAGATGTCGCGCGAGGAAGCATACCGCCACGCCTTCAATATCTGTTGGGCTATAGAAATAGGTCTGCTCGGAAATGTTTCGGCAATAGACGATTTTATGAAGCCGCATATTGAACGCAAGATGGTCAGTCACGACAAGAAAACGGACTATCTGGCAAAAATGGTAAACGACGGAGGAATAGCTCTGGTGCGAATGTCACCGGACCTCAATACATTTTTCCTGATGCCTGAGCCGGAGGGCAGAATAAGCGATCAGCTTTGCAGCATTGACGAACTGCTCGAGGTATTTTCGATTTTTGCCGATAGGAAAATGCTGCAGCTTATATATATAATGTATTCTATGCCGAACATTCCCCTTGCAACATCCCTGCTAAGCAAAAAAACGGGGATTTCGCAGCAGGAAACCGACAGCCTTATGGAGGTGCTGTGCGAGAAAAATCTTGCCACCCGGAGCGTTGTTGTTACTGCCGAAGGTGAGCTTAATTCCTATATTCTCCGCAGGGAATGCGCTGCTATACCGCTGCTGTGCTTTGCGGATGAGATTACAAAGGAAAACATACGCCCCTTTCTGGGCAATTACGACAGAACAAAGCCGTTTTTGTAATAGACATAAAAACTCCGCTCTGATGAATTCATCAAAGCGGAGTGATTTTTTAGTTTAATTCCAGACTTTCGCCGTCGAGCACCGCCCGTATCAGCCTGCGGTTTTCATACTGCAGCTTAAGCGAGAAAAACGGATGCTCCTGTGCTAACAGACGCAGGAAAATGCGGTCGCCTTCCCATATCGGAAGCTCGCTGAGAACCTTTTCCTTTTCAACCCAGACCAGCTCGCCCTCGTTGCACTCACCGATTTCACCTTCGAAATCAGTGGCTGTGAAAAGGAACATGTATTCAAACCAGTCGCCGTCGGAAAAGGTGATTATTCCGCGCATGCGCCACTTTGTAAGGGTTATTCCGCATTCCTCGCGCACCTCGCGGATAACACATTCTTCAGGACTTTCGTTGCTTTCAAAATGCCCTCCCGGCCCGAGCCACAGATCATGGTTCGGGTCGTTTTTCTTTTTGGTGCGGTGCAGCATAAGGTAACAACCGTCACGTTCTATATAACACATCGTGGTCAGCTCTGCGTCCATGCTCAATCCTCCCCTTTCTCTTCTTCGTCCTCGTCATCGGCGGTTATCAGACTGACAAACTTTTTCAGATTGATTATGTTCTTGTTGAGCATTATAAGCTTATCGTTATAATCGTCCTCTGTCATATTGGTTATGATTATCAGGTACTTTATTGCTTCAGTGCCCAGCTCGCTTCCGGCATAGCTTTCTACAAGCCGGAAACGCAGGTTTCCTGTTTTCATGTCAAGATCATAACTGCCGTTTATCAGCCTCGTATTTACGAAGGTCAGGGCAACCGCCATGTCGAGCCGGCGCTCCTTTGGCACGATATAGGGCATCGGGGAGATCATCCGCACGATTTCCCTGTCCGGATGGACGAAAAACATAATGTTTATCGGCATATCCTCGCCGGCAACCTCAAGATGAATCCTCATCTCATCTTCGTCAATATCGCATTTCAGACCAAGCTCCTCAATGGCGCTGCACACGGTTTCAAATGCCCTGCTGCCTGCCTGAAGCTGTTCTTCTGTCGGTTTGTTGTTGTCGCTCATTTTACTATTCCTCCATCAGGCGGTAGGCTTCATCCGGTGTGATCAGACCATCCTCACAGAATATTCTCCAGTCGGTAACCTGATCCACACTGTACAAGCCCTCGTCGCCCACCTTCATATCAAGATAATACGGTTCCTGCGACAGCGAAGCGCGGAATTTTCCGTCGCCTTCAAGACTGATAAGCTCAAACCATATATGCTCGTTCTGAATTTCCTCGGTCCCCTTCGTAGGCAGTCCCAGCTTTATTATTACTGCATACTGCTCCTGATCGGTGCACTTTTCCAGATAGCGGAATCGCTCGCGTGCGGCTGCAGCCATACGATTGGTTTCCTTTGTGCTAAGCAGGAACATTGGATTGTCGCCCCAGAGATTGTTGTATATATCAACCTTGGTCAGAATGCCGTTTTCCTCATCCTCTTCGCTTGTAAAAAGGAAAATCACGGATGTGCGTGTGTTGTGTCCGTTTTCGCGGTCGCGCATACCGCCGAGCTCCAGACGGCCGTACTCCCAGATGGCTTCCTCCCACGGAACAGCAGTCAGTACAACGGGGCTGCCGTCGCTCAGTCTGCCGATATAGTAGGAATTGCTGTTTTCGTCTTCCTCATCAAAATCAAGCATGCGGTTTGCAAGCACCGAAATAAGGTTGTAGTGGTTATCGCAGTTTTCTTTATCGGAATCTAAAATTTCAAGCTCCGTAAGTCCGCACCGGCACAGACCGTGCGTGTGCAGCCAGACCTTGTCGGAGCTTTCGTCCGATACTGCCTGAACGGAATAAAGACATGCCGGCGCCGGCGGAACGTCAGACAAGGCCGACATTTTTACAAATCGCGGAGAAAAAACGCGCTCGGCACTTTCATCAAAAAGAGCCGCAAGCTGCGGAACCATTGCATAAATCAGCCTGAGCTGCAGGTGGTAGCATTCTTTGATATCTCCGTGAAGGGGCATTGCTACTGACAATGCGGCCTGCGATCTCTGAACAACCTGCTTTTCCGCTTCGGAAAGGGACGTATTCATATATTCAAGATCCGGGCAGGTGAAATCCATCATAGAAAACTGCACCGCATATTTTTCGCCGTCATATACAAAGTGCAGACCGCCCTCGCCGTCCTCCGAAAAGCTTTTTTCTATTTCAATACCGGGAATATTTTCAAGTCTGCCGAGAATACCGGGCATAGGGTCGAAGCCCTCTTTGATTACCGCAAGCATGCAGGACAATTCCTCCCAATATTCAAGCGGCTGTGCCTTTATCCTTGATTTTCTTTTTCTTTCGTTTTTCTTGTTGTTGTCATTTTCCAAAACAGTGTCCTCCTTATATCGCCTGCGGAATTATCAAACATTTTCCATCAGGATCCCACACAAATTATGAAATAACCATCCCTGAGGTTATTATAACATAAATCTGAACCATTAACAATCGCCGAAGGCGATAATTTAAACAGATTTATTAAACGTTCGCTCAGCCGTCGGCTGAGGTGTAGCCGAAGCCGGGGACGGCGTGCGGTTGTTATACCATAATTTTTAACCATAATAAACTATTTCAAAAAAATTATTAAACGTTCGCTCAGCCGTCGGCTGAGGTGCAGCCGAAGCCGGGGACGGCGTGCGGTTGTTATACCATAAATCTGAACCATTAACAATCGCCGAAGGCGATAATTTAAACAGATTTATTAAACGTTCGCTCAGGCGTCCGTTAAGGGCGCAAAGCGACCGAAACGGCAAACGCTATAGTTCTCTCAGGGACAAAGCCAACATTTGCTGTTGTATGATTATTATTCGCTTTTTTGTTTTGTATTTAACAGCATAATACCGCCTTTTTGCGACAGAAAAGTCTGTCTTATAAATTATACAATAAAAATCAATAAAAACTATTGTAAAGCAGACCGAAAATATGTTAAAATGGTAGAGTAAATAGTGTCTGCAAAGAATATAACGCAATCGCGCTTTGCAGAATACCTTCAGGACAACTTGAAAATCAATAACTTGAAGATAAAGTATAAATGCAACATTTCCGGGAGGGATGGAAGTGCTGAAAATGAAACGTATCTTCAGCTGCTTGCTTGCTATCACATTAATGTTGGGAGGAACCTCTATGGCTACAAATGCCGTTAATGAAAATCAGACCGGAGCTACTCAGCCGGCAGCAACTCAACCAGCAACTAATCAGCCTGCTGCAACTCAGCCGGGCACTGCTCAGACAGTAAAATATGCTCATCCGCTCGACGCCCAGGCTTACTTCGGTAATGACCTCGGCGCTGTTTATAACCAGAATGCAACCACCTTCAAGGTCTGGGCACCTACTGCCTCAGGCGTGGCTGTAAAGCTGTATGCAACAGGCTCACCCGATGAGGTCGGCGCACAGGATATCTCGACAACAGCTATGGTAAAGGGACCGAACGGCGTATGGAGCGTAACACTGCCGGGCGATAAGAAAAACTGCTACTACACATATCTTGTGACAATAAACGGCGTTACTACGGAAACTGCGGACGTTTATGCCAAGGCTGCCGGAGTAAACGGCAACCGCTCAATGGTCGTTGACCTGCCGTCCACCAATCCTGAGGGCTGGGACAAGGACGCGCATGTTCTGTATGACAACCCGACGGACGCAATCGTATGGGAAATTCATGTGCGCGATTTTTCCAAGAGCGAAAGCTCGGGCGTATCAAAAAAGAACCGCGGCAAATACCTTGCTTTTACCGAAACCGGAACAACTCTCGATAATAAGGGAGAAATTCCGACATGCGTGAATTATCTGAAAAAGCTCGGCGTTACCCATGTGCAGCTTATGCCGGTTTACGACTATGCGACGATTGACGAATCCGACCCGGATACCGAGGAATACAACTGGGGTTACGATCCGAAGAACTACAATGTTCCGGAAGGCTCCTACAGCTCCGACGCGTTCGACGGAAATGTCCGTATTCGCGAATTCAAGCAGATGGTAAAGGCTCTTCACGATGCCGGTATCGGCGTAATAATGGACGTTGTCTATAACCATACATACACTGCCGAGGGCAGCGTTTTTGAAAACACTGTTCCCGGATACTATTTCCGTATGAATTCAGACGGCACATTCAGCGATGCGTCAGCATGCGGTGACGAAACCGCCAGCGACCACCTGATGTACCGCAAATATATGATAGATTCCATTCTTTACTGGATCAACGAATACCATATCGACGGCTTCCGCTTCGACCTGATGGGTATTCACGATATCGATACGATGAACGCAATACGCAACGAGGTTGATACTAAGGTCAAAGACGGCAAAAAGATTATCCTCTACGGTGAGCCGTGGACGGGCGGTGCTCTCGGTACCGAAGCAAAAACAGCTGTCAAGTCAAACCTGAAGCTGCTCAATGAAAGAGTTGGCGCATTCAACGATATTTTCCGCGATGCTGTAAAGGGTCACGTTTTCAACGCACAGGAAACAGGCTTTGTTCAGACAGGTGAGGGACGTGAGCTTGTGCAAAGTTCCATCGCCGGGAACTGCGGTTCTTCCGGAACCTTCAACCAGCCGTCACAGGTAGTGTCGTATGTTTCGGCTCATGATAATTTCACGCTGTACGATAAGCTCGTGCTTTCAACGAAAAATGACGGTTCCTTCGGCGAACGCGATGACCGCATTATTGATATGAATAAAATGGCAGCGGCAATAACACTTTGCTCGCAGGGCATAAGCTTCATGCAGGCAGGCGAGGATTTTGCCAGAACCAAGTACGGCGACGAAAACAGCTTTGTTTCTCCCGACAGCATTAACCAGCTTGACTGGGATTGCCTGATAAGATATGCAGACCTCAATTCCTATTATCAGGGACTGATAGAGATAAGGAAAAATTATAAGCCACTTCGCGAGCCGACTATGGCAAGTGCGGAAAAAATTGCTTTTTCTGACGCTCCCCACGGAGTAATCGCATTTACGCTGAGCAACAGCATTACATTGGATCATGAATGGGGATACCTGGCAGCAGCATTCAATGCTTCTGATGAGGACGCAACTGTTACACTCAGACAGAGCGGAAGCGCAGCACTCCCGTCATCATGGGTTATTCTTGCGGATGCATATGAAGCGGGTCTTGACAAGATAGGCGAGCTTGATTCATCAACTATTACTATCCCCGCACGTTCCTGTCTTATCCTTGCAGACAAGCAGGGCTATGAGCGAGTAAAAAAATCATCCGATAAATGCAAGGTTACGATCGAATATAAGGACAGCGACAGCGGCGAAGTTATCAAGAAGCAGGTAATAAAGGGCTCACAGGGCAGCTCGTATTCCAGTGCAAAGGATTCAACTCTTGATGTTGAGTACGACTATGTTGACGTTGAGGGAAGCCCTGCAGGCAAATTCACAACAGAGCCGCAGAAGGTCACATACCTTTATAAGAAATTTACCGGAGAGATTTTTACCCTGACCGTAAAATATCTTCAGGAAGGCAATAAGCAGCTTATGATGGCTGAAACGGAGCTTTCAAAGCCGGTTACGATGCGCATAAGAAGCGGTGAAGACTACACAGCCCCGATAAAGCAGATACCAGGAATGAAGCTGGATACTTCCGTTTTCCCGATTAATGCCGTAGGCCGCGCAGTATACGACATGGAAGTAAATTACTACTATATCCCGTCGGATCAGACTGATCTTGTGCTGCATTACTACAATTCCCACGGCTTCGGCAAGGTTTATGCCTATGTAACGGCAAGCGGCACTGACGGAGAAACTATTCTTTCAGCAGAGCTTCCCGGCAGCGAAATGAAAGCGGATTCTGAACTCGGAATAGGCTGGTATTCACTGACAATCAGCGGCAAAGGCTCGCTGACGGGCGTTACAGTCAAATTCAGCGATACCTCAGGCCCCGGAACGGACGATCAGGTTTATTCTGTCGGCGGCGAGGTCTGGATCAAGAACGGAGAGGTTATCCGCACCGGAGAGCTTAACATTATATACATACAAAACGGCACTATCCTCGGCTGCGATACACAGACCGGAAGGGTTGGAGAGGAATATGCTACCGTAGGCAAGGAATTTGAAAACCTGCGCGTAAGCGGATCGACCACCAACACCACCGGAACATTTACTGAAGCACCGATTTACGTTATCTACCGTTATGAGGAAATGCAGCTTGTTGAAAAACCGATGATGAAGGTTGTAATCGCCCTTGGTATTTCGTCGCTGCTTACCCTTGCGGCAGCT
Organism: uncultured Eubacteriales bacterium; assembly: GCA_900315875.1. GTDB lineage: Bacteria > Bacillota > Clostridia > Oscillospirales > Acutalibacteraceae > UBA1213. The sequence goes on from ONAX01000018.1 coordinate 7,221, forward strand.
GCTGCACTCGGTTTTGCATACCGCAGGAAAAAGAGAAATATGTAATATTACCGCCCCGGTCACTTTAACTGTCCGGGGCGGATTTTTGGTTGGTCGTGAGCTTGCTGCTGCACTCCGGACAAATAACGGAAGCTGACCAATCACAGGAAGAATTTGAAGCTACAAAGCACTTTGTCAACGACTGAGAATTCAGCAAACAGGGGCACAAACCAGATACAGAATACTTTTTGTAAATTTATATTTTAGGTAATGCATTTTCCGGCTTTTTCTGATATAATGTTCTTATCATCATAAGTAAACAGATATTGCAAGAGAGGTGCGCATAATGAAACATAAAAGGCTTCCGGCACTGATAATGTCGCTCCTGATGCTTCTGCCCTTTGCAGGCTGCGCTCAGGGTCAGACTGAAGAAAGCAGCAAGCCCACAATTGAAATAACCGTTTTCAGCATAGGCAAGGCTGATTCCATACTTGTCCGGACGGGCGATAATACAATGCTTATTGACTGCGGCGAGGAATCCGACGAGGAATATATCCTGTCCGAGCTTGAAAAGCGCAGCATTACTCATCTTGACGTGCTGCAGATAACTCATTTTGATAAGGATCATGTCGGCAGCGCTGCTGCTGTTGCAGGCAAGCTTGATATAGACAAGATAATTTACCCGGACTATGAGGGAACCCGCAGCGAATACAGCAAATTCATGCAGGCTATTGAAGGTCACAGCGACTCTTCAGCAGTGAGTGAAATCATTTCCGGCACTTTAGGCGAAGCTCAGTATACAGTATACCCGGCTGAATCTCCGGAAAACTACTATTCTGACGACAGCGAATACGACAATGAAATGTCACTTGTTACAAAGCTCAGTTTCGGCAGCAAAACTTTCCTTTTTACAGGCGACGCCGAGAAAAAGCGTCTGAAAAGTATGATAAAGCAGGATGTTGACTGGAGCTGTGACTGGATAAAGCTCCCCCACCACGGCAGATACTGCAAACAGCTTTCAGGATTTCTTTCGCAGTGTGCGCCGACATATTCCGTTATGACGATTTCCTCCGCAGAACCTGCCGAAGACGATACCATCGCGCTGCTCAAGGAACTGAATATACAAAGCTTTGATACTTTATCCGGAAATGTCGTGACCGTATGCGACGGCGAAACGATAACCGTAAAAAATGAAAGCACGGAGGAAGGATAAGAACATATGGATAAAAAGGTACTGTTTTTCGGCTTTACAGACAGTGAGATGAAAACCCTGCGTGCTGTACTGTCGCCGCTTGGTGCAGAGCTTGACAATATTCTGCAGGAGGAATGGGACAAATCCATCGGTGCGCTGCTCGGTCTGCCGATAGGCAGCAGCGGCAGAACCTCCGGTATTGACGGTAAAATGCTCGTCATGTCCGGCTTTGACCAGGACAGCATGTCGCTGCTTTTGTTTCAGATGAAAAATGCAGGCTTCGGGACCGATGTTTTAAAGGCAGTCGCAACCCCGGCGAATATTTCATGGACTCCGGGGCAGCTGTACAGGGAGCTGTCCGCCGAGCATGCACACATGAACAGATCAGCAAAATGAAATACTATATCTACATGCTGCGCTGCAGCGACAACAGCCTTTACACCGGCATAACAACAGACCCGGCACGGCGCATGCAGGAGCATTTTTCTGCCTCTGCACAGTGCGCAAAATACACAAGATCTCATCCGCCGCAAAAGCTTGAGGCTCTCTGGAGCTGCGACGGGCGCGCCGCGGCGTCAAGGCTTGAATACAGGATAAAAAGGCTGACCAGAAAGAAAAAGCTTGACGCGGCTGAAAAAAACGACCTCTCCTTTCTCGGGGAGGATGCCGCATTATATAAGCGCGAGGAAGATATGCCTTGCGTGATCCGGAGGGAAAATTGAAGGACATTTATGAAATTCTGAAACGGTATTTCGGCTATGAAAGCTTCCGGGGCGGACAGGAGAAAATAGTGCGCTGCCTTCTTTCGGGAGGGGATGCTCTGGCAGTTATGCCTACCGGAGCCGGGAAATCGCTGTGCTTTCAGCTTCCTGCTCTTGCAATGGACGGGATAACGCTGGTTGTATCTCCGCTGATTTCACTTATGCAGGATCAGGTAAGAGCGTTGGGACAAAACGGCATACGTGCAGCATACATAAACAGTGCCCTCACACCGAGACAGATACACCTTGCAACACAGAACGCTGCGCAGGGTATCTACAAAATAATATACGTTGCCCCCGAAAGACTGCTGACGGACAGCTTCCTCGATTTTGCACAAAATGCGGATATTTCCCTGCTTGCTGTGGATGAAGCTCATTGCATTTCGCAGTGGGGACAGGATTTCCGCCCGGGATATCTGGAAATCGGCACTTTTATTTCAAAGCTGAAAAAACGCCCTGCAGTTGCGGCATTTACTGCAACCGCAACGAAGCACGTGCGGCAGGATATAATATCAAAGCTTGGTCTGAAAAATCCCCTTGAGCTTACAACCGGCTTTGACAGACCGAATCTTTATTTTGAAATCAACAGCGTTATTTCAAGGGACGATTTTCTTATCAGATATATCCGCGAGCACAAAGACAGCTCCGGCATTGTATACTGCGCGACCAGAAAAGAAACTGACCGCGTTTCGGCGCTGCTTTCGGGAAGAGGTTTTTCCTGCGCAACCTATCATGCAGGTCTTTCTGACGATCAGAGAAAACAGGCTCAGGAGGATTTCACCTTTGACCGTGTGCGCACTATAGTTGCAACCACTGCTTTCGGAATGGGTATAGATAAATCAGACGTGCGCTATGTTATACACTACAATATGCCCTCGTGCATGGAGGACTATTACCAGCAGGCAGGGCGCGCCGGACGTGACGGCGCTGCAGCGGACTGCATCCTGCTATACAGCAAATCAGATGTCGGTCTGCAAAGGTTCCTTATCACTCGTCCGGTGGAAAATGATCCGCTCACCGCGCAGCAGCGGCAGGCACATCTTGCAGGCGCCGAAGAAAGACTGCAGCAGATGACGTATTATGCAACATCGAAAAGCACCTGTCTGCGACGCAGAATTCTGAATTATTTCGGGGAATCCTCTCCTGCAGGATGCGATAACTGCTCTGTGTGTATCGGCAGCTATGACATCAGACTCAAAACGGCAGCGTCAGCCAAAATCACCGACGAAATCCTGCTCGGGCTTCTCCGTCAGTATGTTGCATCAGCAGCACGCAGAAACGGCGTTCCTTCCTATGCAGTAGCATCCGAACCGACGCTGCGGGAGCTTGCATTAAAGCAGCCTGACACCCCGGAGCTGCTGCGGCAGATACCGGGTTTTTCGGCAGAAAAGATACGCCGCTACGGCGACGGGATTATCAATATAATCGCAGAGTATAAAAATATGAAACAATAATCATACTGAATACAGAATTTTTCCGGCTTTTCAGGAGACTGCACGTCCGGAATCGCAAATAGATCTGTCCACGCGGCACAGAACCGATGGTGAAATACTGTTTCAGATCAGGAGGCATCCTATGAATGAAGAAATCCGACAGGAGCTTATAAAAATGAGTGAACCGGAGCTTGCTGCTTTTCAGGGAAATCTTATACCCGGCGCAGGAAATATACTCGGAATACGTCTTCCGGCACTGAGAAAATACGCAAAGACGCTATGCAAAGAGTACGGCGAGCAGGCACTGTGCGGCGAGGACGTGTACTATGAAGAAACAATGCTGCGCGGATTCATAATAGGCTACCTGAAGCTGCCTGTACAGCAGCGGCTCGAGCTGATACGCAGCTTTGTACCGCTTATAGACAACTGGGCTGTCTGCGACAGCTTCTGCAGCACGATAAAGCCGAAAAAGGACGAGCAGGAGGAGTATTTTGCTCTTGCACGTTCATATTCTTCGAGCGAAAAGGAATTCGAGCAGCGCTTTTCGGCTGTCATGCTGATGAAATTCATTGACGATGAACACATAAGCGAAACGCTGACTCTTCTTTCTCAGACAGATACAACAGCCTATTATTCATCAATGGCTGTGGCATGGGCACTTGCAGAATGCTGCATAAAATATCCGTCGGAGAGCGCAGGATATTTCAGTGAACAGTATTTCGACAGCATCACTCTGCGCCGCGCCGGTCAGAAACTCAGGGATTCAAGGAGAAGCGCAGAACACAAAAAGAAAAAGTGAAAGGACGGCGCTGACTGTGACAAGAGAAACAGCAAAACGCATGCTTAAGGGTCATCCCCTTTCAAGGCGGCAAAAGGCAGTAAGAGATATTGATGAGCGTGCCTACATTGAAACAGAGCTGGTTCCGGTTTTCGAACTGGACGGCGGAAATTACCGTTTTGACGCGCTGTACAAGCTGCGTGCGGACGACGGAGAATATATATACGGCCGCGCAATGTCACTCGACGAGCTGTGCAAAATGCAGGCTGCCGCAGCCCGGGGCGAGTTCTTTCGCATAATGTACCTCGAGCAGTCGAGGATAATAGTTGAAATAGAGGAACGGGACGACTGAATACAGTAAATTTCTTTCGGGGGTGTAACATGGAATACGTACTTACAAGTGACAAGCTGACAAAAATATATTCAGGACAGGCAGTCGTGAATGAAGTCAGTCTGCATGTACAAAAGGGCGATATTTACGGCTTTGTCGGCAAAAACGGTGCCGGAAAAACAACCTTTATACGGCTGATTCTCGGTCTTGCTCAGCACAGCAGCGGCAGCTTTACTCTTCTTGACGGCAGCCTCGGCCAGGCGCGCCGCCGAACCGGAAGCCTTGTTGAGGCGCCTGCGCTGTACGGCAATATGAGCGCAGAGGAAAACCTGAGGCTTTACTGTACAATGATGGGCTATGATTCGTCCGGAGTGTCGGAGCTGCTTTCCAAGGTCGGACTTGAGAATACAGGAAAAAAACGCGCCGGAGATTTCTCTCTCGGCATGAAGCAGAGGCTCGGAATTGCAATGGCGCTTGTGGGCGACCCGGAATTCCTGATTCTTGATGAACCGATAAACGGTCTTGACCCGACGGGTATCGTTGAAATACGTGAGCTTCTGCTGTCGCTGCAGTCGCAGGGAAAAACCATCCTTGTGTCGAGCCATATTCTGGGCGAGCTTGAAAAAATCGCAACACGTTACGGCATAATTGCAAACGGCAGACTTGTCGAGGAACTCAGCAGCGCGCAGCTTTCGGAAAAATGCATTGATACCACGGACATCAGAACCGACAACCCAGAAAAGGCAGCAGCTGTACTGAAGGAAAAGCTCGGCATTGAAAAGATAGAAACAACCGCCGACGGTACCATACGAATTGCCGATAAGATCGACAACATCGGCAAGCTGACAAACGAGCTTTTCAATAACGATATCATCGTTGCGGGTATCACGACATCCGGCGGCAATGCCGAAAAATACTTTATCGACAAAATGGAGGAGCATGCAAAATGAGCGGACTTATCGCAGCCGAATTCAAACGGCTATTAAGAAACAAAAGCACGCTTGTGTGCATGATAATCGCTGCCGTTCTCGGAATAGCAGTTGCCCTGCTGTACCGTTATTTCTGGATAGAACGCGGCAATAATATCGCTATTTCCTATCAGCTTATGGAGCTGTACGGACTTGATACGAATGTTCTGGACGAGGCATTTTCCGTCGTCCCGAAGCTTGATATATGGTCGTTTATCAGTGCATTTCTGTCGGACGAATTCAAATGGATTCTAAGCTCAATCTGCGTATGCTCACTGATGACGTCAGAATTTTCCTCAGGTACAATAAAGAATACCGTTTCAAGAGGCTTTTCACGCACGGCGATTTACATTTCAAAGCTCATTACAGCTGTTATTCAGGTTTTCGCCGTAACCATATGCTACGTCGGCGCAGGTGCCGTAACCGCTCTGTTTTTCGTCCGCGACAGCGTAAGCGCAAAGCCGCAGGACATCATCCTCTGTATCGTCACAAATATCCTGCTGCTCATCGCAACCGCAGCGGTATTTGTAATGCTCTGCGTTATCTTCCGAAGGTCGGGAATGTCTGTTGCTGCGGCGATTGCAGCACCGTTTCTTCTGGTATCTCTGCTCGGCATACTCTCCATGGCACTGCCTGACGGCTCACCGCTTTATTCGCGCTTTGTCCTGATGGAAACCTTTGCAACGGTTGAGCGCTATATCAGAGCCGGCGAGGGCTGGGTGGCACTTGTTACAGGAGGAGCGTATCTTCTGATATCCTCCGTTACCGGAATAATAATCTTCCGCAAATGCGACATAAAATAAGGCGGAATTTCACGGTTTTTACTCATCAAAATTCGATTATTTCTCTTGACAAGCGCCATAACTTGTGCTATCATAGTAGAGCCGCATGCTGTGGGCTTTTATAAGTCAGCATTTTTGCTGCGCCCCCGGGCAGCGAGTTTAATTACAGGCAGGTGCTACTATGTACGCAGTTATTGAAACAGGCGGCAAGCAGTATAAGGTTACTAACGGCGACGTTGTATACGTTGAAAAGCTTGACGCAGAGAATGAATCCACCGTTGACTTCAAGGTAGTTGCAGTCAGCACAGACGGCGGCTTTAAGGCAGGCACACCTTACGTTGAGGGTGCTAAGGTTACAGCAAAGGTTCTCGATACCATCAAGGGTAAGAAGATCACTGTTTTCACCTACAAGCCCAAGAAAAGCTCCAAGCGCAAGATGGGTCACAGACAGAGATACACAAAGGTTCAGATTGAGTCTATCGAGGCATGATAACAGCCAGATTTGCCGTTGATAAACATAAGCGGCTGGTAGGTTTTCACATTACCGGTCACTCTATGACGGCACCCCATGGCAGCGATATCCTGTGTGCATTTGTTTCCTCGGCAGCCTATATGGCGGCAAACACCGTAACCGAAATAATCGGGGCGGACGCCACGGCAGAGGATGCGGACGGAATGATGAAACTCAGACTTCAAAGCGAAGACTGTATTGATCGATGTCAGGATATACTGCAGGGACTCAGGCTTCACCTCGAAGCCACACAGGAACAATATCCGAAGAATTTAAAGGTCATCACTATGGAGGTGTAAGATATGCTTAAAATTAACGTACAGCTTTTTGCTCATAAGAAGGGCGGCGGCTCAACAAAGAACGGCCGTGACTCCGAGGCAAAGCGTCTCGGTACAAAGCGTGCAGACGGACAGTTCGTTCTCGCAGGCAACATTCTCGTTAAGCAGAGAGGAACACACATTCATCCCGGCAACAACGTAGGCCGCGGCTCTGACGATACTCTTTTCGCAAAGATTGACGGAACTGTAAAGTTTGAGCGTGTAGGCAAGGACCGCAAGCAGGTTTCTGTTTACGCAGCTGAATAATCAGGTCTTTACTCAGAGGGCTCCGGATTATCCGGGGCTCTTTTTTGATACTCTGAAATTCAGAGAAAGCAATCGCTTTGTCCAACCTGTACGGCATTTTATCACAAGTGACAATTGCCACCTCCCCCGGAGGTGGATGTCATCAGCAGCAGCGAAGAGCCTTCTCTCTTTAATTGCGCGGATTGACAGCACAGGCACTGTGCCGCGAATCGGGTGCAGCGTTACCCCAAGGGCACTTCCTTCGGGCGCACGCTGCAGACTTCGGATGTAATAGTAGGTTCATAGCATTAACTACAGTTGCCCCATAAAAGTAAGCGAGCACGCCGCTTGCAGCAGCGCAGCGATTGTCGCGAATTGACAGCGGAGGCACTCTGCCAGCGTCACGCTGCCGGAAAAGTTGATTAATTGAGGAAAATATGGTATACTGAGAAACTGAAGGAAAGTTTGAAATCACTCTGACAACCGGGAACCCATATTCCGGCGGAAAGGATACACTATGTTCGTAGATATTGCAAAAATAAGTATAAAAGCAGGTGACGGCGGCGACGGCGCTGTTGCCTTTCATCGCGAAAAATATGTCGCTTCGGGCGGACCAGACGGCGGCGACGGCGGCAGAGGCGGAAATATCGTCTTTGTAGCAGATGATAATCTGTCCACACTCGCAGATTTCCGGTATAAAAGAAAATACAAGGCCGCAAAGGGCGAAAACGGCAGAGGTGCAAGACAGAATGGCAAAAAAGCTGAGGATCTCGTAATTCGTGTGCCCAGAGGAACACTTATCCGCGAAGTCGAAAGCGGCAGACTGCTCGCTGACATTTCCGGTAAAGAACCCGTGATTGTCGCCAAGGGCGGCAAGGGCGGCTGGGGTAATTCGCATTTTGCAACCCCTACGCGCCAGACTCCGCGTTTTGCAAAACCCGGTCAACCCGGCGAGGAATTTGAGGTTCAGCTCGAGCTTAAGCTCCTCGCGGATGTAGGCATTGTCGGCTTCCCGAATGTCGGAAAATCAACGCTTATATCCGTTGTAAGTCAGGCAAAGCCCGTTATTGCAAACTATCACTTCACGACAATAACCCCCGTCCTGGGAGTAGTTCGCATGGGCCCGGAATCCTCATTTGTAATGGCTGATATTCCCGGTCTTATCGAGGGCGCCGGAGACGGTCTCGGACTCGGACATCAGTTTCTGCGCCACGTTGAGCGCTGCCGTCTGCTTGTTCACATGGTGGACGTATCCGGAAGCGAAGGCAGAGATCCGAAGGAGGATTTCCGCATAATCAATGAAGAACTGAAGAAATTCAATCCCGAAATGGCACAGCGCCCGATGATCGTTGCAGGCAATAAATGTGACCTTACCGATGACGAAGTGGTGGATGATTTCCGCAAATTCATTGAAGATCAGGGCTACAAGTTCTTCCCAATCATGGCTGCAATTGCATATGAGGTTGAACCGCTGCTCAAGGAAATACAGGAGCAGCTTTCCAAGCTGCCGCCAATCACCGTTTACGAGGCAGAGCCTGCTCCGCTTCCCGACGAGGATGAAATCGGCAACCGCGAGGTCAAGGTCGAAAACCACGGCGGCGTGTACTTTGTAGAGGCGGACTGGCTGCTCAGGATACTGCGTACCATAGATTTCAGTGATTCCGATTCGCTGCAGTATTTCCAGAGGGTGCTTATCGGCGCAGGTGTTATTGATGCGCTGAAAAAAGCCGGCATACAGGAGGGCGATACCGTCAGCATGTATGATTTTGAATTTGATTTTATTGAGTGAGGAAGTCATATGCAGAGATTAACAGCAGAAAGCTGCGATCCAAAGGAGCTGAATATGCTCGCTCTTGCCTTTGTCGGAGACGGGGTTTATGACCTCATAGTCCGTGAAAAGCTGGTATGCGAGGGCAATTGCCGTGTCAAGGAGCTGAACGCCAGAAAGGTAGAGCAGGTACGCTGCCAGGCTCAGGCTCAGAGGGCAGCAAAAATTGAGCCTATCCTCACTCCCGAGGAAGCTGACATACTGCGCCGCGGCAGGAATGCACACGTTTCCCACGCTCCGAAAAACGCAACGACCGCCGATTATCACATGGCAACGGCGCTCGAATGCCTCGTGGGATATCTGTATCTGTCAGACAGACTGGACAGGATAATCGAGCTTATGGAATACTGAGTTCAGCTTGTCAGATAGACATGTTTTGCTTTGAATGTAACCCGGAAGCCAACCAGACAAGGAAGTGATCGGATGAATAAGGTAGCAAAGCTTATCAAAGAAAGCTTTTTCACCACTACTCCGCTTCAGCTGCTGAAGGATTTATTCGGCGGCATTATCGTTGCGCTTGTTTCCATTCCGATCTCAATGGGCTATGCCCAGGTCGCAGGGCTTCCCATGCAGTACGGACTGTACGGCTCCGTTTTCCCGATACTGCTTTTCGGTCTGCTTACCACCTCAAAGGACTTCGTTTTCGGCGTTGACGCTGCCCCTGCTGCTCTGACCGGTGCTGCAATAGCGTCGCTTGGAATAGCAGCAGGCTCAGAGGAAGCCATGCGTGCTGTGCCAACTATCGCACTGCTTGCTGCGTGCTGGCTGCTTTTGTTTTTCTTTCTCCGCGCCGGCAGGATAGTACGCTATATTTCGACCCCGGTAATGGGCGGTTTTGTCACCGGAATCTGCCTGACGATCATTCTTATGCAGATACCCAAGCTTTTCGGCGGCTCCGGCGGAATGGGCGAAGCGCCGGAGCTGATTTCACATATTATTTCCCAGGCACAGAGCTTTCACCCGCTGTCCTTTGTACTGGGGCTGGGGACTGTGATAATCATAGTCGTATGTAGACGGTTTATCCCCCGCGTGCCGATGTCTGTCATTGTTATGGCAGCAGGTGCAGCGCTTACAAAGCTGTTTTCACTCGGAGACTACGGAGTACCGCTGCTGCCCCATGTCGAAAGCGGTTTTATCGGCTTTGGTCTGAATTTTGTCATCCCGTCGCCGGATGATCTCAGCTCTTATCTTTTCGCATCCCTTTCAGTTGCGGCGGTAATACTCTCCGAATCCCTTCTCGCTTCACGCACAAACGCGATGAAGGACGGCTATGAGCTTAACAGCAGCCGCGAGCTGCTGGCATACAGTGCAGCAAACTTTGTCGGTGCCGTTACGGGCTGCTGCCCGATGAACGGCTCCGTTTCCAGAACGGGAATCGTGCGCCAGTTCGGCGCGCGCTCTCAGTGGCTTTCCGTTTCTGCTGCTGCGGCAATGCTTGCCGTGCTGTATTTCGGCACTCCAGTTATAGAATATCTGCCCGTTCCGGTGCTGACGGGCATAGTAATAAGCGCCCTTCTCGGTGCATGCGAATTTCACGAGGCTGCACGCCTTTTCCGCCAGAACCGCCGCGAGCTTTGCATTTTTGCAGCTGCCACTCTAGGCGTACTGATTCTCGGTACGGTTCAGGGCGTAATGGTCGGTATTGTCCTGTCGTTCTTCGCGGTCATTGTCCGTGCGGTTACCCCGCCGAGGGCTCTGATGGGAGTCATTCCCGGGCGTGAAGGTTTTTTCAGCCTCGGCAGAAGCAGCGACGCACGTCCCGTACAACATGCTGTGATTTACCGATTCGGCGGCAATCTGTTCTTTGCAAATGTCGATACGCTCGTTTCCGATATTGAAGCTGCAATCAGACCCGATACCAGTGTTGTTGTAATCAATGCAGGAGCAGTCGGCAGTATTGATATTACTGCAGCCGACAGGCTTGTCCTGCTGGCTCGGTCAATGAAGCGCCGCGGTATACGCTTTTATATTACAGAGCATGTCGGAGAGGTCAATGACATGCTGCGCAAGTACGGCGCAGAGGAGCTTGTTAAAAACGGCTGCGTAAGAATGACCGTATCCCTTGCCCTGCGTGACGCTGCTCTCCCCTACCCGTACATTCTTGAGGATGCTCCGCCGCCCGTGCGAAAGGCTTCCCTGCGTCGCCGCTCAAAGACCGGAGCACTTATGCTGCGTGATGTTTCATACACAAAGGCATCAAAGGGCATTCAGGCCGAGCTTGAATGGGCATTCGGACAGGATGCCGAAAAATACAAGGACATTATTGCCGATGAACTTCTGAACGATATTCTCCACATGGAGCTGAGCGAACATCAGTTTGAGATGGCTGAACAGAAGCTGCGGTTCGGCAGACTTAACCTTTTCGATGAGGACGAGCTTATCGACAGGCTTGAGCTGCGGCTGATGTCCATGGAGAACCTTGACGCTTCGCAGCTATTCAGTCTGGAAATATTCCTCGAGCACAGGCGTGAGCATATCGAGCAGCGCATGCTGACAATGGATCCTAAGATAATGGAAAGGCTCGAGGCTCAGAGGGTACGCTTCAGGGATCATCTCAGAGAAAGCGAACCCGAATCCTACGAAAAGCTCCAGCAGTGGCGTAAACAGTATAATGAAGCAAAAAAAGACGATAAAAACAAGCAGTAAAAAAGGTATCCGGCATTTTTTTGCGTATATTATTAATATAGAGAAGTTTTGAAGAAACATGGAAAAACGAAGGAAGTGATTATTTGTCCATACCTGAGCAGTTCATTCAGGAGCTGAAATCAAGAACAGATATTGCAGACGTTATTTCCGGCTATGTCCAGCTCAAAAAATCAGGCAGGACAATGATGGGGCTGTGTCCCTTTCATAACGAAAAAACGCCGTCCTTCAGCGTTTCCAGAGAAAACGGGTTCTTTTACTGCTTCGGCTGCGGCGCAGGTGGCGATGCGATAACCTTTATCCGACGCATCGAAAACCTTGATTATGTCGAAGCCATCAGACTCCTTGCAGCGCGAGCCGGAATGACCGTTCCCGAGCAGGGAAGCGATGACGGCACGGGGCGGCTGCGGAACAGGATATACGAAGCCAACCGGGAGGCAGCACGGTTCTACCACAAGCAGCTTTACGCGCCCGGCGGAAGGCGTGCCCTCGAATATCTTCGCGGCAGAGGGCTTACTGAAAAAACGATAATACATTTTGGCCTGGGCTATTCCCCCGCAGACCGTTTTGAGCTTGTAAACTATCTCAGTTCAAAGGGCTTTACACAGGCAGAGCTCATTCAGGCAAACCTTGCAAACCAGTCAAGGCGCGGCGGCGCTTTTGACCGTTTCTCGGACAGAGTCATGTTTCCCATAATCGACCTGCGCGGCAATGTGATTGCCTTCGGCGGAAGGATAATGTCGGACATAAAGCCGAAATATCTCAACACCTCCGATACGCTCGTATTCAATAAAAGCCGGAACCTTTTTGCAATGCAGTTTGCAAAAAACAAGGCACAGGGACGGCTGATACTCGTTGAAGGGTATATGGATGTTATAGCCCTGCACCAGGCAGGCTTCGAAAATGCAGTCGCTACCCTCGGAACCGCCCTTACACAGGAGCAGGCTATGATGATAAAACGCTACTGCGATGAGGTGATCATCTGCTACGACGCCGATGAAGCCGGTCAGAAGGCAACCGCAAGGGCAATACAGATTCTGCGCCCGACAGGGCTTCGCATAAAGATAGTAACCGTGCCGAGCGGAAAAGACCCGGACGAATTCATAAAGTCCTATGGCGAACAGGGCAGCGCGCGTTTCCGTCTGCTTCTGGACAAATCCGGAAACGACATTGAGTATCGCATAAAGAAGCTGCGCTCTCAGTTCAACACCGATATAACGGAGCAGAGAGTGGAATTTCTCACACGCGCAGCAACGCTTATTGCGGCGATAGAAAACCCTGTTGAACGGGATGTATATATGTCAAAGCTCTCGACGGAGCTTGACGTTGAAAAAGACGCACTGCGGCAGCTTGTATCACGGAACCTGCACAAGAATGCCGGAGAGTTCCGACGGCAGCAGCAGCGCAGCGCAGAAAAACAGATGGGTGCTGCCGGCGACCAGATGAACCCCGAAAAGCGCATGAACCTGCGCGCAGCCGGAGCGGAAGAGGCTCTGCTTTCACTGATGATTCTTAACCCTGACTGTGCAAAGGATGTTGCCGGGAATGTCGGACCTGAGCTTTTTGTAACAAGCTTCAACCGGCGCGTGTTCGAAATACTGCGCACAAGGGTCAATGATAACCAGGAAATCACGATGTCAGACATTTCCGGGCAATTCTCGCCTGAGGAAATGAGCTCGATAGCAAGGATGCTTACCTCTCACCCGAGGGAGAGCGACCCTGCATCAGCGGCACGCGAATATGTACAGGTACTTACGGAGGAAAGCGAAAAGCTGACCCCCGAACAGATAGCAAATGCAGACAACGACACAATAATGGAAAAGCTTCGTAAAATGAAGGAAAAAAAACGGTGACGGGAGGAGAAAACAATGAGCACACAGCTTCCTGAGAAGAAAAATGTATTGAATGACCTGTTTGAGCTGGGCAAAAGCAAGGGTCAGCTTACAAACAAGGAGATTTTCGACGCAACGGGAGAATCGGATATAGAGCCGGAACAGATGGAACGCTTCTATGACGCACTTGAATCCAGCGGCATAGAGATAGTAGAGACTCTCGACGACCTTATGCTCGACGACGAAGAGCTGACAAATGTCGGCGATGACGATGATCAGGCGCAGGAGGAGGCACTTGCCGATAACATTGTTTCCACCGACGACCCGGTAAGAATATACCTCAAGGAAATAGGCAGGGTCCCGCTTCTTACTCCGGAGGAGGAAACAGAGCTTGCAGAAAGAATACTTGAGGGCGACGAGGCCGCATCGCAAAGACTGGTTGAAGCTAACCTGCGTCTTGTGGTCAGCATTGCAAAGCGCTATCTCGGACGCGGAATGCAGTTCCTTGACCTTATCCAGGAGGGCAACCTCGGTCTGATGAAGGCTGTAGAAAAATTTGACCATACAAAGGGCTTCAAATTCTCCACATATGCTACATGGTGGATACGTCAGGCAATAACAAGAGCTATTGCGGACCAGGCAAGGACAATCCGCATACCTGTGCATATGGGCGAAACTATAAACAGGATAAAGAAAGCATCGGCAACACTGCTGCATGAAAACGGACACGAGCCGACAATGGAGGAAATTGCGGAATATCTCGGCACTCCTGTCGATAAAATAAGAGAGGCGATACGTGCATCCCAGGAGCCTGTATCGCTTGAAACGCCTATAGGCGAGGAGGAGGACAGCCACCTCGGAGATTTCATTCCCGACGAAAGCGCACTCACTCCGCAGGACGCAGCATCGCAGACAATGCTCCGCGAACAGCTTGCAAGCGTTCTGTCCACCCTCACACCAAGAGAGGAAAAGGTCATCCGTCTGCGCTTCGGACTGGATGACGGCAGACCCCGTACCCTTGAAGAGGTCGGAGAGGTATTCGACGTTACGCGTGAGCGCATACGTCAGATAGAAGCAAAGGCGCTGCGCAAGCTTCGCCACCCAAGCCGCAGCAAAAAGCTTAAATAATGCGGAATAAGGAAAAAAGGAAACCCAAGGAGGAAAACAGCATGGCAAACGGTACACAGCCGGAAAAGAAAAGTGTTCTCAAGGAGCTTACGGAGCTCGGAAAGTCAAAGGGTCAGCTCAGCAACAAGGAAATACTTGATGCAATAGGCGAAATGGATATCGACGCGGAGCAGATGGAAAAATTCTACGACGCGCTTGAAACAAACGGTATCGAAATAGTTGAAAACTTCGACGATATCGTTCTGGACGACGTTGAGCTTACCAATATAACCTCAGGTGACGATTACCTCGAGGAATCGGAGGAAATCTCCGACAGTATTGCAATTGACGACCCCGTCAAGATCTACCTTAAGGAAATCGGCAGAGTGCCGCTTCTCAGCAGCGAAGAGGAAATGGAGCTTGCAATACGCATTGCAAGCGGAGACGAGGATGCAAAGCGCAGGCTTTCCGAAGCCAATCTCCGTCTGGTAGTCAGCATTGCGAAGCGCTATCTCGGACGCGGAATGCAGTTCCTCGATCTTATCCAGGAGGGCAACCTCGGTCTTATCAAGGCTGTTGACAAATTCGATTATACAAAGGGCTTTAAATTCTCCACATATGCGACATGGTGGATCCGCCAGGCCATTACAAGAGCTATTGCAGACCAGGCAAGAACAATCCGTATTCCGGTACATATGGTAGAAACCATCAATAAGGTCAAGAAAGCGTCAAGCACTCTGCTGCACCAGACTGGACACGAACCCAGCGCTGACGAAATTGCCGATCTTCTCGGAATGCCTGTTGACAAGGTAAGCGAAATAATGCGTGTTTCCCAGGAGCCGGTTTCCCTTGAAACACCTATCGGTGAAGAGGAGGACAGCCATCTCGGAGATTTCATTCCTGACGACGACGCACCGGCACCGCAGGACGCTGCATCCAACATTCTTCTCAAGGAGCAGCTTGCAGCGGTTCTTTCCACGCTTACTCCCAGAGAGGCAAAGGTTCTGCGCCTGCGCTTCGGTCTTGACGACGGCCGCTCACGAACACTGGAAGAGGTCGGCGAGGAATTCAACGTCACCCGTGAGCGTATACGTCAGATAGAGGCAAAGGCTCTCAGAAAGCTCCGCCATCCGAGCCGCAGCAAAAAGCTTAAGGATTTTCTTGACTGATATTATCATTCTGAGTCTGGCTTATTCCAGGAGGTTTTTGCATGAGTATCAGGAAAAAAGCTGTCATTATAATTGCCGTTGTTTTTTTGGTGCTGATTTCAGCGCTCATTATCGGTGCGGTTTACATTAATTCGCTGGTCTTCGCTGACAATATTTCTGACAAATATACCCTCAGTGAGGATGAATATGACAGTAATTATCTTTCGGAGATAGTAAAAGGTGCGGTACGGGATAAAGAATTTGTTCTCGGAGAAAACGCAGTTAATACCTTTATAAATGAAAAATACTGCACAGATTTTTCAAATACCGGTTCAGGACTGGAAAATCTCTGTCTGCGCTTTCACGAGAATGAGCGCACGGAAATATATGCACGCATTTATACCCACGGCAAGGAGTTTGCCCTGCGAGGACAGGCAAATATATCCTGCACAGACGAAAAGGGCGGAATTGAAATAGAGCTGCACGACCTTTATATAGGTGAGCTTCATATCAGCGACGACCTTCTGCGCCGGCTGCTGCCCGAATTTATCAAAAGCAGCGATAATCTCACCGTAAAGGAAAACAGGATAGACATCCACGCGGTATATGAGTACGAAACAAAATATTCAACAATAGAACTGTATCTGACGGAATTTTCTCCCACAGATGAGGGCGTGCGATGTAAAACGAACAGCCTGAAAAGAGAGGCGCTCGACGCTCTGAAAGATTATCTTCTGTCAGATGATTTCAAGGAAAAGGCGGCAAAGGCATGGAATGCGCTTAAAAATGCATTTTCACACTGATGCAGCTGCCGCTTAAAAAAGGAGGGGAAGTATGAAAAAAACGGGATTCAGAATTCCGCCTGTTGCACTGATTATCGTAGGCGTCCTTATGATACTGGGCAGTCTGATTGCTCATTTCATCGTTTCTGCCGATGGCAGAGAGCAGCGGGAATTTCTCGCAGGAGCATTGTCAGTAAATGCCAGATGCGAGGATAAGGAAAGCTACACCACAGGAGACGCCGCAAACCAGGTCACGCACTATTCACTTACCTTTTCATTTACTATCGGTGCAAAGGAATACAAAACCATACTTACCTCTGACGACCCATCATATAATTCTGTAAACGCTATGGACGAGGTGCTTATGTATTATCATCCGGACGACCCCATGGACTGCCGTCCCGCATTCACCTTCCCGGATCATACGGCGGATAATGCTGTAATATTCATAATTTCCCTTATCGGCGTAATTATCGCAGCAGTAAATGCTGTTATTCTCATCCGCAATCTGAACAGTCCGCAGATGCAGGAGGCTCCGGAGGAAATCGGCATACTCGGCGACAATACAGTTGACAACGGTCTGTCCGACAGCAGCATAGATTATTCAAAATCCACCCCGTCCGCAGACAATGCAATGGACAGCTTTGTTGATCCATTTGCAACTTATTCAGGCTACAACGAAGATCAGGCAGATGAAGCCGCCGGAACCGGTTTCGACCCCAACGCAGGCTATGACAGCTCATTCGATGATCCGCAGATTCAGCACGGTGACGTCGATCTGAACAATCCTTTCGTTTCCGCTGATATGCCCGATCCCTTTATGAATAATAACTGATCCGGAAAGTGGTGAAAGAAAATGAAAAGAACTTCACTGTCATTATTGCTTGCTGTAGCATTGACGCTGCAGCTTACGGCTGTGGTATCAATTGTTTTTTCCGGCTGCACAACAAGCCCGGAAACAGAAAGCTCAGTTGTGGTTTCCGCTGTACAGTCTGTACCTGAATCGCAGCCTGAAAGCTCTGAAGTCAGCATAGAGGAAAGCAAGCCGGAATATGATATTGATGATATCGACGAGCTTGAAACCAAATATTTTGTCAAAAAGCTTCCGGAGAAGCTGCAGAAATGCTTCGCGGTTCTGTACGGCTGCGCAAAGGATCATAATGACAAAGTAACCTTTCCGGAGTGCGTTACGGATGATGAGCTTCTGACGCTGATGTTTCTTCTGAATTACGACTGCCCCGAGCTTATCCACGTAAGCGGGGATTACCATCCGGAGTACAGCGGAAAAAAGCAGACACCTATTGAAGGCGTGGGTCTGTTCTTCACCATGGACGAAAACAAGCAGAAAGAGGCAAATGAGCAGCTTGACGAATATATAGAAACAATGCGGACTCATACAAAGGATATGAGCGAGCCTGAGATAGAAAAGTATGTTTACGACAGCATTTTTTACGGCTGTACATATAACGAAGGGCATGAATACGCCGGCTCCGTTTACGGCGCTCTTATTTGCGGTCAGGCAAGGTGCGAGGGACTGTGCAAATCATTCATGTGGTGCATGCGCAAGCTCGGCATAGAATGTATGTGCGTTTCAGGTCCGCAGAACTGGAACAGCAACGCCATGTACTCCGACCATTCCTGGGATATCGTCAGAATAAACGGAGAATACTATCACCTTGACCTTACTCTTGACGACGTGCGCACAAGCGACGAAATAAAAACAGAGCCAAATTACGGCTTTTACAATGTTGATGACGATACAATCCTGCAAAACCATTCGATCAACACGGTTTTTTCGGAAATCGGAGTACCGAAATGCGACTCTACGGATTATAACTATCACGTAATGAACAATCTCCTTATCAGAAAAGGAGAAAACCTGCGCCAAAGACTGAATGAAATACTCGGTCAGCATTTCCGTGAAAGCGGAATCGATCCGGTAAGCATAAAGTGCGAGGATGAAAACGACTATATTACACTCGGTTCTGAAAGCAATATATGGATAAGAGAGTTTCTTGCTGAATACAGCACAGCTGATTTCAAGATAAACACCTATACAACTGAGCTTTCCAGAACATTATTGATACAGGCAGAAATGAAGTAAATGAGGTGATCTGATGGAGCCGGTATCCTCTCTCGGGAAATACGGGCGCGGACTGATGCTCACGGCAGGCGTTATCCTGCTGATGATAGGAATCAGTCTGATAATAATTCAACAGGGAACGCACGACAACAATGAATGTCTTGCTGAAATAGTAGAAATCAACTATTCAGACGAATTATCTCATACAGCGGAAAATACGACAGTCACCGTAAGATATCCTGTCGGAGGTCACACTGTTACCGCAGAACTGGGGCAGTACGAGGCTTCGTGGAATGTCGGCGATAAAATAATGATACAGTATGACCCAGACAATCCGTCAAACGTTCGCACAAGGACAATGACCTATCTCGGCTGGATTATATTGATAGCGTCGATGCCGTTTCTGAGCATAGGCTTGTTCATGACGATAAGTATCAGGCGAAGGGCTGCAAAAACCCCGGAAGAGATCGCCGAGGATGAGGAACGCACCACTGCCGGCAAGCTGAAATACAAGGTTTCCAGCATAGTTATTCCACTTTGTGCCGGAATACCTGTATGGGCAATCGGAATAATATTCTTCTATCTGGAGCATAATTCCATGCTCGGAACTATGGCAGCGATTCTCGGATGTATATGTATTATCGCAGGTTTCAGGTCAGTCGTTTACTATGTTATTATAAAATACCGCCGCAGACATCTTGCAGCGAAACAGCCTTCGGAAGTCATATCTGAGGATTCGGTTTTTGAAGCTCTGACCAGTGACGAGGATGAAGATGCCTGAGCTGTGTCTGATAAGTGATAATTGTGCAAAAAGTCCCTTCATCAGGGGCTTTTTTGTATTTCTTTACATGTGCATATTTTAATTCTGTCCTTGACACGGAGCGCCGCTCTACCGTATAATTATTCTGGATAGATAAAACGACCGATTTTCAGAAAGGCGGAAATAAAATGAAAAAACCAATAGCATTATTTCTTGCGGTTTGTCTTTCAGCGCTGAGCATCACAGCTTGTACTGTCAATGACGCTTCGACAGGAACAACAAGCCCTTCAGCAGGCAGCAATCAGACCGAGCAGTCCACACAACAGCAAGCAGGCAATGAAACGTCCGGCGAACAGACAAGTGCAGACGGATCTTCACAGGCTTCATCCGGCAGCTCCGAAGGAAGCACTGCACAAAGCAGCTCTAAAACTTCCGACGCTCGGAGCAGCACCGACAGCAGCAAAGCACAGAGCAGCGGACAGAGCTCCGCACAAAGCAGCGGCGCAGCTTCGCAGTCCTCTGCTTCCCAGAGCGGCAATAGCTCCGGCAATTCAGGTTCATCGAATACCGGTAATTCAGGCTCTTCCAATACAGAAAACTCCGGTTCCTCTGACACCGGTAATACCGGTTCTTCCAACACAGGCAACTCCGGATCTTCAAATACAGGAAATTCAGGTTCCTCCAATACCGGCAATTCCGGCAGTAACGGTTGAAGTAAACATCAGCCAGGCAGAGATCAACAAACTGCAGTCTGATTATAACAGGTATCACGGCGACGATAAGAAATCAGATATTTATCGTATGGCTGACGTCACCTTCAAGGTTGGCGGACAGAGCTATTCAGTGGATGAAGTCGGCGTTCGTCTCAAGGGCAACCAGTCACTTGAACCGCTGTATGACGGCAACAGACCTAACCTTGTAAGCCTTAAGCTGAGCTTTGACGAAGCCTTCGACAACAAGAGCGACTACGGCAGCGACGCTAAAAAATGGAGCAGCGACAGCGCCCGCAAGACAAGAAAGCAACGCAAATTTGCATCCATGAACGAGCTGGACCTCAAATGGAATGTCTGCTACGACCAGACACAGATCCGTGAGGTTTACGCAACAAAGCTTTTTGAATCAGCAGATGTACTTGTACAGAAAATCGGTCTGGCACAGCTCAAAATCAACGGCAAAAACTACGGCCTTGTCAGAATCTTTGAACCCATCGACAAGACCTTCCTCGAAAAGAGACTCCCCTCCTCCGCTATCGGCGGCGACCTTTACAAATGCATGTGGTCAAATCGTACCTCATCAAAGGGTTATACAAACTGGCGCGGAACAAATTACAGGTCCGACAATTCCTATGGCGTGCAGGACAATAAAACAGGTCTGAAATTCAATTTTAACCTGAAAACAAACAAATCAAGCTCCACTCACGCACAGCTCAAGAATTTCCTGAACGTTATCAACAAGTCCAACCCCACAAAAGCAGAAATCGAAAGTGTTCTGGATGTTGATTATTATGCACGCTTTATGGCAGCATCCTACTTTGCAGGCAATCCCGACGACATGCGAAACAACTACAACAACCACTACATTTATTTCCGCAAGGACAACGGCAAGGCTATTTTCATCGTTTACGACAACGACAGAACCCTTGGCATTACAAACGGAATGAATCCTGACGGCAACGCATGCTCAACCAGAAATCCCTATTCAAGCTACGCCGCAGCTGGCGGAGAACAGCAGAATCCGCTTATCAGCAAAACAATTTCACACAATCCCACCAGCAACCTGCAGTATATCCGCGACAAATACGCATCTGCTCTTGCAAATCTTGCATCCACGCCCATGCTTACAAGCAGCAACGATTTCAACAACATTTTCAACACTGCTAAAAACAACTACGGCGGAATTGTAAGCGTTTCCGGATTTGCAAATCAGAAGGAAGCCTACAGCTTCAACCTCAATGCATCCAACAACATGACCTTTGACAGATACCGCTCGAACATTTTGTCTACATACAAGTCAGCAAAACCGTAAGGTAAAAATAAATCAAAAGGAGATTTTATTATGGCACAGAATCCTGTTGTTACCTTCACAATGAAGGACGGCTCCGTCATGAAGGCTGAGCTTTACCCTGAAATCGCACCCAACACCGTAAATAACTTCATAAGCCTTGTTAACAAGGGCTTCTACAATGGTCTTTTCTTCCACAGAGTAATCAAGAATTTCATGCTTCAGGGCGGCGACCCGGACGGCACAGGCATGGGCGGCCCCGGATACAGCATCCGCGGCGAATTCTCCGGCAACGGCTTCAAAAATGACCTGAAGCACACTGAGGGTGTTCTTTCAATGGCCCGCTCAATGATGCCCAATTCCGCAGGCTCACAGTTCTTTATCATGCACAAGACCTCTCCCCATCTTGACGGTCAGTATGCCGCATTCGGCAAGATCTTCGAGGGCATGGACGTCGTAAACCGCATTGCATGCACACAGACTAACCCCAACGACCGTCCCATCTCTCCGCAGGTAATGCAGACTGTTACAGTCGAGACCTTCGGCGTAGATTATCCGGAGCCTGAAAAAATGTAATCATCTGAAAAAACAGTGGATCCCGGTCAGTTCCGGGATCCATTTTTTGCGGCAATTCCGCGCAGTTTTTTTATCGGCACATCATTTCAGCTCGGCAATTGTAACACCGGCGTCGCCCTCGCCGTATGTTCCAAGCCGGAAGGTGCGTATGCTCGGGTGGGTTTTCAGGTGATTCTGTATTTCTCGCCTGAGGACGCCTGTGCCCTTTCCGTGGATTATGGTAATAATATGCAGTCCCTGCATTACGGCGCCGTCAATAGCACGGTCAACCTCAAGGATAGCATCCAGAGCAGTCTGTCCGCGTACATCCACCTCGGTGCATGCACTGCTCCTTGTATCACGGCGCACGGTACGAACAGCACTCCTGGTCGGCAGCTTGACCTTTTCCTGTTTTAAAAGACGGATATTCTTGATTGCAACCCTTGTCTTGATTATTCCCGACTGCACCAGAACGTTATCCTTTCCGACCTCAAGGACCGTGCCTTCCTTATCAATATCAAAAATAAGCACACGGTCGCCCTTCTGCAGGGGACGCGGCAGAACATAATCCTCGTCGCTGCGCTCCCTTACCGGGTCGGCTGAATTTTCCATATTGCGTATTTCGGCTTTCAGCTTTGCTCGCTGCTCGTCGCTTATTTCCTTCTTCTTTCGTATTTCATCTATTTCATCCATCACGCCATAAAGCTGTGCGCGTGCCTTGGATATTATACCCTCTGCCTGAGTCGAGGCGTCATCTATGGCCTTCTGCCTCTCTTTTTCTGCCCTTTCCGCAGTCTGCTTCGCAGCTTCAAGCTGTTTTTGTGCCTCAAGTCTTGCCTGCCGTGCTGCTTCCAGCTCCTCGTCCAGCTCTCCCCTGCTCTTTTCGAGCTTTTTGACAACGCTTTCAAATTTACTGTTTTCAGCGCTCACAAGCTCTCTTGCGCGGTCTACAACTGCCTGTGCAATACCGAGTCGCTCAGAAATTGCAAATGCATTTGAGCTTCCGGGCATACCGATAAGCAGCCGGTATGTCGGGCGCAGAGTTGCAACATCAAATTCGCAGCAGCCGTTTTCAACGCCGGGTGTATCCAGTGCAAAGCTTTTCAGCTCGGCATAATGTGTAGTGGATGCGATCCTTGCCCCCTGAGAGCGCAGCTGCTCCAGAATAGCCGTGGCAAGGGCAGCACCCTCAACGGGGTCAGTGCCGGCGCCAAGCTCGTCTATCAGCACAAGACTGCCGTAGTCGGCTTCGTTTATTATGCTGCGGATATTGGTAATATGCGCTGAAAATGTGGAAAGCGACTGCTCAATACTCTGCTCGTCGCCAATATCAACAAGGATATTTCTGAAAACGGAAAGCCTGCTGCCGTCTGACGCAGGAACCATCATTCCGCTCATCGCCATTGCAGAAAGCAGTCCGAGGGTTTTCAGCGTTACTGTCTTACCGCCGGTATTCGGGCCTGTTATTACAAGTGTATCAAAATCCTCCCCCAGCCTTATGTCTGTTGCGACAACCTTTGACTGAGGTATAAGCGGGTGTCTGGCGCTTTTCAGATCGATGATTCCGCTGTCGTTCATTTCAGGAAGGCTCGCCTTCATGCTCCACGCAAGGTCAGCCTTCGCGAAGATAAGGTTCAGTTCCGATAGAATACCGAAGCTGTCGCATACCGGGTCGGCATATGCACCTACCTCCGCGGATATTTCCGCAAGTATACGCTCGATTTCAGCCTTCTCTTTAGACTGCAGAACGCGGATATCATTATTAGCCTCAACAACTGCCATAGGCTCTATGAATACCGTTGAACCGCTTGAAGATGTATCGTGCACAAGTCCCTGGATGTTTGAACGGAATTCCGCCTTTACGGGCAGAACAAATCTGCCTGCGCGCATTGTAATTATTCCATCCTGCAGGTATTTTCTCGTTTCGGCTGAGCGCACCATGCGGTCAAGCTTTTCACGTATACGTGCTGAGGCTGCCGCTATTTTCTTTCGTATCGAAGCCAGCGTCGGAGATGCATTATCAGCTATTTCGTCCTCGCTGAGAATTGCGCCGGTGATTTTTTCCTCGAGATATTTATTAGGGCACAGCGCATTAAACCGAGAGTCCAGTGCAGTTTCTATAGATGCGCACCTGTCGCGCCAGTCGGATACCGTGCGTATTGTATGCAGGAGAGACGCTATTCTCAGCAGCTCTATCGGGGTAAGCACTGCACCCGCAGCAGCACGGCGAAGGGCATTCGTCGGATCGCTGAGGTTTCCGAAGGCAGGCGCTCCGAAACGTCCTATAAGCGAATGTGCATCATATGTTTCACGGAGAAGCTGCTCTGCATCACGCAGGTCACTTTCAGGCCTCAGTGACAGTGCAAGCCTGCGGGCACCCTCGAAGGATGTTTTTTCGCTCAGCAGCTCAAGTATTTTATCGAATTCAATTGCCTTTAAGTTTTTGTCGATTTTTATTTCTGTTTCTTTCTTTTCTGTTTTTTCCATGTTATTGTTCCTTTTTTATAAACTCTGGTCTGTTAATCAGTTTTTTGTAATATTCAAGGCTGTTAAAGGTTCGCTCGATTTTTGAAAGGGCATAACGCTCGGCGCAGTCTGCAAATTGTGCTAGCGTTTCATCGGATGTCGAAAAAGAGAATATCCGCTTCGGTTCCGCCAGAATACTGTGGCGCAGAACATACAGCGCTCCCCGGTTCAGGCTGCATGCGCCCGGGGCACCGTGATAGCAGCTGCTGCACTGCAGCTCGCCTTTGTCGATGAGGAAATACATTGTCTCGTCCTCATAGGCTCCGCAGTCCTTGCAAGCAAGAATATCCGGCGTCATGCCTGACAGTGCCATAAGCCGCATTTCAAAAACAGATTTCACCATAAGCTCCGGCTTGGAATGCTTTGACAGGACATACAGTGAATTCATCAGCAGGCTCATAATCTCCTGCGATGCCACTCCGTCCGGAACCGTATACATACAAAGCTCGCACAGATACTGCGCAACCGCAAGAGCTTCAAGCTCCGTGCTCGTTTCAAAAAAGCTGAATATGCAGTCGGCCTCGTCGATTATGTAGGCGTCCCGTCCCGAGTAAACCGAAAGACGGGAATAGGCAAGCGGCTGGATCGCATTGCTGCGTGAAACCGACAGAAGCTTGCGGTTTTTGATAAAACATCTTATCACACCGTGTGTTCCGGTCATAACCGTAACAAGCCTCTGATCACCCTTGAGCGTTTTTGATGTCAGGATCAGTCCCTTTGTATTGAACTTCATTTTTTACCTCCGGTTCGTCGGCAAAATATTTTTCCTGAATATGGTTTTTTGCCAGGCGATACAGCAGATAATCCTGCACGCTTCCGCTTGAAGCAAAGCTTTGCCACGCCTTGTCCTCGTCCATTTCCTTCACCCCCCAACCGGGCAGGATAATATTACTTCTATAGTTATATTATACCCGTCAAAAAGGAAAATATTAGAGGATTTTACACTCCGGAGAAATTATTTTGCTTATTTATTCGTCAAAGCTTCTTTCGTCATACCCGAGGCTGCGCAAAATTCCCTCGCGGTTGCGCCAGTCCTCCTTGACCTTGACCCATATTTTCAGGTTCACCTTGCAGCCGAAGAATTTTTCCATATCCTGTCGTGCATAGGATCCGATCTTTTTCAGCATAGAGCCGCCCTTACCGATAATAATGCCTTTGTGGCTTGATCGCTCGCAGTAGATAACGGCGTCAATATCGACAATGCCGCCCTCCTCACGCTCCTTCATTCTTTCGACAAATACAGCAGCTCCGTGCGGTATTTCCTTATCAAGAAGGCGCAGCAGCTTTTCCCTTATCATTTCCGCTGCAAGAACTCTTTCGGGCTGGTCAGTCAGTGCATCCTCATCAAAGAGGAAGCCGCCCTCCATAGCAAATGCGGAAAGCTCATCCTTCAGCTCCTGCAGTCCGCTTCCGTTTTCAGCGGAGCAGGGCACCACTGCCGAAAAATCATACAGCTCCGACAGTTGAGCTATCTGCGGCGCAAGCACGGTTTTGTCGCGTACGGTATCGGTTTTATTGATAGCAAGCACAGCCGGAATTC
Organism: uncultured Eubacteriales bacterium; assembly: GCA_900315875.1. Classification (GTDB taxonomy): domain Bacteria; phylum Bacillota; class Clostridia; order Oscillospirales; family Acutalibacteraceae; genus UBA1213. The sequence goes on from ONAX01000018.1 coordinate 33,324, forward strand.
CGAGAGCCTTGAATTTTTCAGCAAACATCTTTTCTGCCTCAGTCAAGCTTGCTCCGGCTTCTGTAACCAGCAGACATGCGTCAACTCCTGCTACGGATTCATTTACCGAACGCAGCATGAATTTGTCAAGGCTGTTTCTCGGCTTATGCAGGCCGGGCGTATCTATGAATACAAGCTGAACGTCGCCGTTTGTCAGCACACCGGTTATCCTCGTGCGGGTTGTCTGCGGTTTCGAGGATACTATTGCGATCTTATGGCCGAGCATGCGGTTCAGTATCGAAGATTTACCAACATTAGGTCTGCCAACTATTGCGATAAACGCTGATTTTTTATTTTCCATATTTTCCTCCGTTTTCACTTTTTTGCTGAGCGCTTTTCTGATTTTTGCCGGAAAAGCGCTTTTTTATTCTTTTCCATATTCTTCTCGGGCCTGCGATATAAACAATACTCAGCGCCATACTGTACAAAAGAAGCGCAAGGTTTGCCGGGTGGCTGATATAGAATTCCCATGCCTTCATCCAGCATCCGACATCCGAAAAGAGTATAAGTCCTATTATGACCGAAGCCACAGCCATTATAAGCACAGCTCCGGCGGCTGCATCTTTTGCAATGCGAATACGCAGGCTTTTTTTCATCGAGACCTTATCACAGAGTATTTCTATTGCGGTGTTGATGACCTCCGTACTCATAACACCTCCGAAGCAGAATACGATCATCATGATCTCCGGTCCGGAAAAAGCAAAAAAACGTGCAAAAACCGAGACATACAGTGCAACAACAGTATGTATTCTCATATTTCGCTCGTTTTTTATGCAATATATTATCCCCTGAAAGGCATATTTGAAACTCCTGAGAAAGGACCTCATTACCGGTCCTCTTCGTTAATGACGTAGCTGGAGGAGCTCGGCAAACCGAGCAGCGTCATTACCTTTTCTTCTTTTTCCCTCATGCGAAGGCGCTGCAGTCCGTTGTCCTCATGGTCATAGCCAAGCAGGTGGAGCATTGAATGCGCCGTAAGATATCCGACCTCACGCTGCAGGCTGTGTCCGAAACGCTCCGCCTGTTCAACGGCTGTTTCCATTGAAATAACGATATCGCCGAGGATCTTTGCGCCGTTATTCGGATCTGTATCATATTTGCCATTTTCACCCATCGGGAAGGACAGAACATCCGTTACCCTATCGGTATTCCTGTATATTTTATTAAGCTCTTTTATCTGCTTATCGTTTACGAGCGTAACGCTGACCTCTACCGAGCCGGGAAATTCTTCGAGCTTCAGCACGGCATTGCAGCAGCGGCGTATGAGCATACGAAGACCTGTCGGTATCTTGACATCCTTCTGCTTGTTGGTAATGATGACCTTGATCTTATCCATTGTTATTCTCACCTTTCCTGTTAAATCCCCTGCCTGCAACGGCAGGCATAATAATTACGCGGTATTATTGCTTTCGTCCTGCGGCAGCGTCATATGCCTTGATAATCTGCTGAACCAGTCTGTTTCTTACGACGTCGGCAGGGCTGAAATATATACACTCGATGTCGTCCGTATTCCGGAGTATTTTCACGGCGTCCTTAAGTCCCGAGCGTACACCGCCAGGGAGGTCGATCTGCGTGATATCGCCCGTTATTACCATTTTTGATCCGTTTCCGAGTCTGGTCAGAAACATTTTCATCTGTTCGGGCGTAGTGTTCTGTGCTTCGTCAAGAATTATAAAGCTGTCGTCGAGGGTACGTCCCCGCATGTATGCAAGCGGCGCAACCTCAATATTGCCGCGCTCGACATACTTTCGATAGGTTTCTGCACCAAGCATGTCAAACAATGCGTCATACAGCGGACGCAGATATGGGTCTACCTTGCTCTGAAGATCACCCGGAAGGAAACCGAGCTTTTCTCCGGCTTCAACTGCAGGTCTGGTCAGGATAATGCGGTTTACCTCCCGCGCACGGAAGGCTGTTACAGCCATAGCCACAGCAAGATATGTCTTGCCTGTTCCGGCAGGTCCTACGCCGAAGGTCACTGTATTGTCCTTAATGGCAGTGCAGTATTTTTTCTGTCCCATTGTTTTCGGCTTTATAGGCTTTCCCTTTGAGGTAATACATATACAGTCCCCTGCAAGCTGTTCGATCTTTCCCTCGCTTCCTGAATTGACAAGGGACATGCAGTACCGCACATTCTGATCGGACAACGCCTCTCCGCGATTCACAAGAGCCAGAAGGCTTTCGATGACCTTTGTTGCGTTATAGACGTTTTCCGGTTCACCTGCCACCTTTAGTTCCGATCCGCGGCAGCCTATCGAGACCATATATTCATTCTGGATAAGCCTGATATTTTCATCAAAAGTACCGAAGAGCGCAACAGCCTGCTCCATACGGTCAATATTGATGATCTGCTCTGTCATTTGACCACCTTTTCATAAGAATAATTCACTTTCGATATATTACTGAAGCACAGATATAGTATCTCTTTTGCCATTATAACATAAAAATTGTAAAAAGTCACTATAAATTTTAAAAAAAAATTCAGTTTTTAATTAAAAATTTTGATAAGTGGAAAAATCATCCCACCCTGTTTACAGGCAGGGTGGGATAAGGGATGTTCTATCTTTTGCTTATGAAACAGATACTGTATAAAGCTTTTCCTCAGATGTTCCTTCGGAATCAGTTGCAACTATCTTAATGCTATAGTCAACTGCATATCTGAGCTTTACAGATGCGCTTGTTTCAGTTGTATTTTCTGCAAGCGTACTCCAGTTATGAGCGCTTACCTTTTTGAAATAGTAGCTGTAGGTATAGGGAGCCTCGCCGCCCTCTGCCGCACCTGTGATATACAGTCTCGAACCTGCAGTAAGCTCTGTTGCGCTGACGGTAGAATTATTGACAAGAGGCGTCTTCGGAGTCTCGGTAATCTCAACATCCAGATTCTTGCTGGTCATACCACCTTCACTGTCCTTGATTACAACCTTGAAGATAAAGTCACCGAGATTTTTGAGCTTTACAGAAGCTGTGCTTGTACTGGTAAACGGTGTTCCGATTGTAATCCAGTTGATTGCACTGGCCTTCTTGTAGTAGAATGCGTAGGTATAGTCGCCTGAGCCTTTTTCTGCTTCACCGTAAACATATATTCTTGTTCCGGGAAGTGCGCTCTGGGTGCTGACTGTTGATTTGTTCACCATGTCGGTATCGTGGTAGTCTTCGCTGACAGACAATGCAAACTGACGGCTTACGATAACATTGTTTTCATCGATGATATCAATCTTGACATTGAATTCGCCTGCCGACTTCGGCTTGAAAGCGCCCGTAGAAGCGGTTCCGAATTCTGTACCAAGGATAGTCCAGCCTTTTGCATTTGTACGCTTATAGTAGAATGCATAACGATAGCCGCTGCTGCCTGTTGCAGAGCCATAGAAAAAGACTCTTGTTCCGGGCTTTACACCAGTCGCACTGATAGTTGAATTATTCTTGAATGATGCGGATTTTCCGTCTGATACAGAAAATACGAATGCCTTGTCCTCAAAATCGCCTGTAGAATCCGTTACTCTTATTATCGCATCGAAATCACCGACTGCTACCGGAGCAAACGATGCTATATTCGGATTATCTTTATAGCCTGAAAGATACTTCCAGGTCTTGGCGGTTGTACGCTTGTACATAAACTGATATTGTAATTCGCCGCTGCCGCCCTCTGCTACGCCTGTGAATATTATTCTGGAGCCGAGAGAGATAGCCTGAGTATTGATGTAAGAATTATTAACGATAGGATCGCCGTTTCTTACGGTAATATCAAAGATTTTTTCTGCTGTTGTTCCGTAGCTGTCCTTTACTACTGTCTTGATCTGATATTTTCCGATCTCTGTCAGCGTCAGTCGCTGGGTATTATCTGAAGTGAATTCTGTGCCGAGAGTATTCCATGTATCGGAATCAACTGACTTGTAGTAGAACGCATAGGTGAAGGGAGCCTTGCCGCCCTGTGCTGCGCCTGTAATTGTAACAGTATCTGACGCAAGCAGGTCTTCACTGCTGACTGTTGAAACATTGACAAGCTCGTCAACATGCTCACATGTAAAGGTAAGAGTTCTTTCAGAGAAAGCACCCTGAGCATCGGCTGCCAGAACTCTGACAACATATTCGCCTGCAGTATCCGGTACAACCGTAAACTCTGCACCGAGACCTGCAGCTGAACCAATAGTAGTTTCGCTCTTTCCGGGAGCTGTTACATATACTGTGAATACATAAGGTGCTGTGCCGCTTATTGCGCCTGCGCTCACGGAAACGCCTCTGCCCTCGCAGGTAAGCTCTTCGCTGAGACCTGAAATATTGTAAAGACCAGTGATCTCGATAAAGGTATTTGCACGGGGAGGCTGCTGCAGGAATACATCCGGTTCTGCCTTATCGGCAAGAACTGCAAGATAATTGAATCTGCAGCCTGAGGAAGCGAAGGAGATAGTCTGGGACTGCTCTCCGGTAAGAATAGTCTTGTGCATATAGCTGCCGACAAAGCATGAGCCGCTTCCGCCCTGATAGAAATCACCGCGAAGCTCGAGCAGGCCGTCGCTTACCTTGTTATATGCACTGGAGTAATTGCTGTAGATATAGAAGTCTCCGCTGACTAACATATAGTCATTTGCATGGTTCATGGTGAGGATACCGTCTGAATTTGAGTAGCTTACGATCTCGCCCTCACTGTTCTTTTTCGGTGTGCGCACGCTGTAATCACCGTCGATGATAACTGAGCCGTTGCTGGGAGAAAGGGTACCTGACAGATGAGTATAGTCACCCTTTACCTCAAGTCTGCCGCCGTTTGCACTTACATTGCCGTTTTCTGTCATATTGCCGTTTACGGTCAGTTTGTTTCCGGCAAGATCAAGGCTGCCGTACTGCTGGAAATCGTTAAGCTCAACGTCTCCGTTTACAGTGCTTATGCGTCCCTTTACATCGACATTAGTGTTGGGTGTTGAATACAGCACCGCAATGCCGCTGTCGGAGCTTGCAAAGGTCACTGTCTGCTTTTTGCTGCCGGAGAATATTACCTTGTGGCTGCTCTGTGCATTGAAGCAGCTGCCGCTGCCGCCCTGCTCAAAATTGCCGCGAAGCTCCAGCGTTCCATCGCTCATCTTGTTATATGCGCTGGTATAGTTGCTGAAAATATAGAAATCTCCGCAAACAAGCATGTAATCCGAAGGTTTCGTCATTTTGAGTACAGCGTCTGAATTCTTATAGCCATTAAGAGCACCTTCGCTGTCATAGGTGGGTGTGCGCATATCGTATTTGCCGTCGATATTGAGTCTGCCGCCGCCAAGCTCCAGTGTGCCGGCCTGATGCTGCAGATTGCCGAGGACATCTATCTTGCCTGCAACGGTGATATTTCCGTTTTCAACAAGATCGCCGAATATGGTGAAGGTCGCGCCTTCGGCGCTGAGGTTGCCGTACTGTACGAAATTGTTGACCTTTGTGCCGTCTGTTACCCTGAGGATCCTGCCCTTGAGGATATTTATGTCGGTATTGGAATTGCTTACTGTAATAAGGCTTCCGAATCCGCTGTCGCCTGCGCCCTCAAAGTAAACATCCTGTGCGCTTTTGCCAGTCAGAAGAACCTTATGGTCAACGCCTGCATTGAAGCAGCTTCCGCTGCCGCCCTGATAAAAGCTTCCGCGAAGCTCCAGGGTACCTGCAGACATTTTGTTGTAAGCGTTGGTGTAGGCGCTGTAAATATAGAAATCGCCGTCTACAAACATATAATCATCCGGGTTTGTCATTTTCAGTACACCGTCTGAGGTTTTGTAGCCGTTAAGATTTCCTTCGCTGTCATAGGTGGGGATGCGCATGTCGTATTTGCCGCTGACGTTCAGCTTACCGCCGCCAAGATTCAGAGTACCGCCCTGGTGCTGGATATTTCCGAGAACATCCACAGTGCCCTTAACGGTGATATTACCGTTTTCTATAAGGTTGCCTGTAATGGTAAGGTGTGCACCCTCTGCGCTGAGGGAGCCGTACTGTACAAAGTCACCGAGGATAGTCCCGTCAGTTACTCTGCGTATGCTGCCCTTTGTGATATTGACGTCGGAATTCGAGCTTTCATCTGTAACCAGTGTTCCGAAGCCGCTGCTGCCTGCGCCTTCAAAATAGATAGTCTGGGTATCGTCACCCGTCAGCAGAACATAGTGCTCTTCGCCTGCGTCAAAGCAGCTGCCGCTGCCGCCCTGATAGAAATCACCGCGAAGCTCCAGTGTGCCGTAGGTCAGCTTGTTATAAGCGCTGGTGTAGGCGCTGTATACATAGAAGTCATCGCCTACGAACATGAAGCTTTCCGGGTCTGTCATTTTGATAACGCCTTCTGAATAGCTTATTATCTTGCCTTGCTCGTCCAGGTTCGGTTTACGCATATCGTATTTGCCGTTGATCTTCAGGGAGCCGCCCTTGATCTCCAGCGTGCCGTAGGTATGCTGCATGCTGCCGAGAACGTCCACTGAGCCTGTGATATATACATTGCCGTTTTCTACGAGGTCGCCCTCTACTGTAAGGGAGCCGTCCTCTACGTTCATGCTGCCGTACTGTGAAAAATCATGTACAGTCACATCGCCGACTACCTGACGCACTCTGCCCTTTGTGATATAAACATCGGGGTTTGCATATTCGTTGGCGGTAAGGGTGCCGAAGCCGCTGCTTCCTGCATTTTCAAAGTAAACCGTCTGCGCTCCCTCGCCTGTGAAGAGGATCTTATGTCCCACTCCTGCATCGAAGCAGCTGCCGTCTCCGGCCTGCTCAAAATTGCCGCGCAGCTCCAGCGTACCGGCGCTGAACTTGTTGTAGGCACTGGTGTAGGCGCTGGCAATATAGAAGTCGCCGCCCACCAGCATATAATCCGTTTCATCGTTCATTATAATATATGCTTCTGTGCTCTTGTAGCCGACAAGCTCGCCGTCGGAATATTCGGGGGATGCCAGAATGTAGCTGCCGTCTATCTCGATCCTTGCACCGTTCAGGTCAAGCCATCCGCCCTTGTGGCCGTAATCTCCGCCCACGGAAAGCTTGCCGCCGTTTGCATTAATGTTGCCGCTTTGGATCAGGTTTTCCGTTACCTGAAGGCTGTTGCCGTTAAGGTCAAGGCTGCCGTACTGGCCGAAGCTTCTGAGCTTTGCGCCGTTCTCTACGCTGAGGATTCGGCCCTTTTCGATAACGACATCCGCATTTGCATTATCCGTTGCCGCAAGTGTGCCGAAGCCGCTGTCACCGGAATTTGCAAGGGTAACAACCTGTGTTTTAGTGCCTGTGAAAAGTATCCTGTGATCCTTGGTTGCATTGAAGCAGCTGCCGCTGCCGCCCTGCTCAAAATTACCTCCAAGCTCCAGTGTTCCGGCGCTGAACTTGTTGTAGGCACTGCCGTAGTTGCTGGCAATATAGAAATCTCCGCCGACCTTCATATAATCTGCCGGTTTTTCCATTACCAGTACGCCGTTTGAATTCGCGTAGCTTACGACCTTGCCTTCCTCGTCAAGCTCCGGGACACCGAGCTTAAGCGTACCGTTCTGATGCTGCACGCTGCCGGCGACGTTGATCGTGCCTGCAACGGTGATATCGCCGTTTTCAACAAGATCTCCGCCTACGGTAAAGACCGCGTCAGCCGCATTAAGGCTGCCGTACTGCACAAAATCATGCACAGCTGCCGCACCGGATACCTTGAGGATCCTGCCCTTCAGAATATCAACATCCGGGTTTGAATCCTGAGAGGAGATAAGGGTACCGAAGCCGCTGCTGCCGGCATTTGCAAAGTAAACTGTCTGCGTGCCGTCTCCGGTGAACATTACCTTATGACCTTCTGCTGCACTAAAGCAGCTGCCGTCTCCGGCCTGCTCAAAATTGCCGCCAAGCTCCAGTGTTCCAGCGCTGAACTTATTGTAGGCGCTGCCGTAGTGTAGTTGCTGGCAATATAGAAATCGCCGCCCACCAGCATGTGATCTCCGGCGTCGTTCATTACAAAGGTAGCATCGGTGCTCTTGTAGCCGATAAGCTCCCCGTCGGAATATTCGGGGGATGCCATTCTGTAGCTGCCTGCGATATCGACCGTGCCGTTATTTAGGTCGATATATCCTTTGATCTGCTCGTAATTTCCGCCCACGGTAAGCCTGCCGGCGTTTGCATTCACATCGCCGTACTGAGTAAAGTCCTCGCTTACATAAAGGCTGCTGCCGCCGAGGTTCAGGGTGCCGTACTGAGCAAAGCTTTCCAGCTTCGCACCGTTCTCTGCGGCAAGGATACGTCCTCTTTGTATTACAACACTTTCATTTGCATTTTCCGATGTGCCGAGAGTTCCGAAGCCGCTGCTGCCGGCACCGGCAAAATACACCGTCTGTATGCCGTCTCCGGTAAAAAGAACCCTGTGGTTCTTGCCTGCCGGGAAAGCGTCAGTAGCGCCCTGCTGCTCAAAATTGCCCTGCAGCTCCAGTGTACCGGCGCTGAGTACATTATATGCAGAGCTGTAATTGCTGCTGTAATAGCAGTTGCCCATAACGCACATGTAGCCGTCGGCGTTATCCATTCTGAGGACAGCGTCTGCGCCGGTATAATACAAGAATTCGTTAGTTGAAGAATAATTAGGCGTAGCAAGGCAATAGTCTCCGCCCACCGTAAGACGGCCGTTGCCGATTTTCAGCTGACCGGAACGATGCTGGAAATTGCCGTCGATATACACCTCTGAGTCTGACAGATCCGCGTCACCTGCAAGAATAAGATCGCCCACCACCGCAAGCTTGTAGCCGTTGAGATTCAGCGGACCGCTTATTCCGATAGTATGGTCGATAACGGTATCCTCCGTCAGGGACAGGCCTGTATAATAGACCACGTCGTCTGTAGCCGCCTGCGCCGTAAGTGACGCCGCCGGGAGAAGCATAGCTGCAGCCAGAACTACCGCCAAAGTCCTTTTAAGCTTCATAAAAACCACCTTCCGTTAATTATAGTCTTTCGGTAACTTCTAACATGGAAAATATCACAAAATAAATACTATTTATCAAATTTTAACACATTTTGTACTACAATACAACCTTTTTGATGCAAAATTATCCGGAGTGATGATATTCCACTTGAATTTTCTATTAAAAATAAATCGTCGATGAAACAGGATTCACCGACGATTATTATGCATTTGATTTTGCGGACTGTGATGTATTACTCTTTTTTTCTTATTATGAGGATAAACGTCACTGCACCAACTACTGCAAGGGCTAAAGCCGCTGCAATGATAATATACAGAGCTGGTGCACTGCTGTTCTGCGTCGGTTCATCGACCGTCTGAACCGACATTTCTTCATCAGCGGCGACAGTTTCAGCGGACGGTTCCTCGCTGCTTTCCGGCTTCGGGGGAATAAATACAATGCTGATATCCGCTTCGCCGTCCGAAAAAGTCAGCTTCAGCTCATTCTTCCCTTCGCTCAGAAGCTCACTGAGAAGCTTTTTGCTCAGTGTCACCTGAGACACCTCCCTCGGCTTTTCGGGTTCCGGTTCAGACTGAGGTTCAGACTGCTGCTGAGTAGCAATCTGTGTTTCTGGTTCGGTTTCAGGTTCAACCTGTACGGGGGCATTATCCCGGTATTCTGATTGAAAGAATTCCTCCTGAACGACAGGCTGCGGCTCGGGTTCATCCTGAGATTCCGGTTCAGGCGGGTCAGTATAAATTATTTTCAGCCTGCCTGATACAGACACCAGCTCGCAAATATTGCGCACCAATCGAGGTCCAGGTACACCGACCCGCCCTTTCCGCCGAGTACATAGCTCTGTATCCAGCGTGTATATTCCGTATTTCCGGTAATATTCCAGTTCATGCGCAGGCAGTTGCCCGTCCAGATTTTTCCCTGCTGCCTCGCAAGATCAATGTCAACTCCATCTGTCGCATAATTTTTGTAGCCGACCTGGGACATTGCTACGGCAAGGGTCTTGTCCATAATATAGGCAGACGCATTTTCCTGTCTTGCCTTCCACAATTTCTGGTAATACTGCGAGGTCATATAATCCTCGGAGCAAAGCGGCGGTCTGTACTGCTCATCGAGAGCAGAAACCGGAACCGACTGCGATAATCCGCAAAAAAGCAGAGCGATGCTGAGAATAAATGCGGTTAATTTTTTTAAATGCATACTTACCTCCATCCGGCGATTATGCAACATGGTCGTACAGATAGGCTACCCATTTACTGCAGCCGGTATTCGAAAAATGCAGACCCATATAATCAGGGTCGCCGCAGTTTTCATAAATCAGATTGCCTTTGCTGTCGCTGACTCCTTCAGCAACATTCACAAAAATGAAGCCGCGCTCCTCGCATACTTCCTCTGCCTTTTCGTTAAAGGCTGCTACATTTTTATTATTAAGCAGATCATCCCTGCGGATGCCCTTGATAAGCGGTGTTACGGACTGGACATATATCTGCACGTCCGGGCTTTTTCTGATAATCCTCTCGGTCAGCTTTTTCATAGCGCTGATAGTACCGTCTACTCCGTAACCGCCGATATCGTTCATGCCGAGCATTATAAACACCTTTTTCTTGCCGGACTGGTGAACGCCGTCCTCTACAAGGACCTTTTTACCCTTATATTTCGGGTGCACTGCATATTGATTATCAAGAGCCCACATCGCATTGTTATATCCGAGGCTTACGGCGCACAGGAAATCCGCATCTCCGAGGCTTCCGTTATCAGCATAAAAGCTCAGGCCGTTTGTCACGCTGTCGCCGACGAATATTGCATCGTCGAACCAATCGCTGCCCACCGTAGTACCGGTAAGCTCGGGTGCCTGAGAATATTCGACCGGCTGGTCATCCGGTATAGCCGATACTTCGGTCGGCTTTTCTACGACCGTCACCTCACACACGGCGGTTTTCCTGTTATGTGTTTCGGCAGTAATAGTTGCATTTCCGACTGCTTTAGCGGTTATTACGCCGTCAGAATTCATAGAGATGACCGAATCATCCGACCAGTACCAGGTGAAGTCGGTTCTTGCGGCGTTTGACGGGTGTATAGTTGCATAAAGCCTGTATGTATCCCCGAGCACGATTGTCACCTTCGACACGCTGAGGGTAATCGCTTCTGTTTCGGCGGTATTTTTCAGTTCTACGCTTTCCTGCCGACTTTCTTCGGCGCTGTTTTTTTCCTCGGGCTTTGCGCTGCTTTCATCTGACGACTGTGTGTGACTCTCGACAGATGACTGAACATGACTTTCGACAGACGACTGCTTTTTGTTTTCCTCTGACTGCTGCGGCGAGCTGCTGGTGGTTTCCGTTTTGCTTTCCGTGGATGTCTGCGAGCCGTCGGGGCTTTCCTTAACGCTTTCTTGTTCCGCGCGGGACGATTCATCCGTTTTTTCCTTTACATTTCCGTCGGAGGAAGAGGCGCCGGCCTGCGTCGGAAGGGATTCTGCCGCCGCATTACAGGCAGTCGCCGAAACGGCAAGCAGCACTGCCAGAACCAGAGCGAGACATTTTTTCATTTTCCTGCACTTCCTGTTCCTTTTAACTGTTCATTTATTTACTTACACTTCTGAGAATTACACAATATTTTCACACATATATTATATATACAACCTTAGTTGATTGTCAACCGGAATAATGGCGTAAAATGGTAGAAGATAAACCACAAATCTTTTCACATTATATAAAATGTTTACATTTCCTTTTCTTTGAGTTATAATAAAACCGAAACAAAAACCGGAGGTCATGGATATGAAGCTGACAGAAAAAACAATTGCCTCTCAGAGCGTATTCGAGGGGCGTGTAATACATGTAAAACACGATAAGGTGGAGCTGGAAAACGGCAAAACCGCAATGCGCGAAATCGTGGAACACCCCGGCGGTGTCTGCGTTGCAGCCCTTACCGAAAACCGCGAGCTGCTCTTCGTGCGTCAGTTCCGCTACCCGTATAAGGAAATCGTCCTCGAGCTGCCCGCCGGAAAACTCGAAAAGGGTCAAAATCCCCTCGAAAACGGCAAACGCGAGCTGCTGGAGGAAACCGGCGCCATCGGTCGTGAATATGTCACCCTCGGTCAGCTATACCCCAGCCCAGGTTACTGCGGAGAGATAATCCACCTTTATTTCTGCAAAATAGACCATTTTGAAAATCAGCAGCTCGACCAGGACGAATTCCTGAATGTCGAGCGTATCCCCCTCGATACTGCACTCAGAATGGTGCATCGCAATGAGATACCGGACGCAAAAACTCAGGTTGCAATTCTTAAAACTGCCGCTCTGCTGCAGGAAAACGGGATGTGAAATTAATGATTAACCCTATTATCATAATCGTTGCCGCCGCACTGCTGCTTTCCGCAATAGCTGTAACAGTGCTCAACCGCCCGCGCTTTCCGCTCATTGCGGCAACACTTATCACAATACTTGTATTTTTCGTGCTGTCGAGCTATTTTATAGACAGCGCTATCGGCAGATTCTCTCCTGCGGACAGCGGCATTAACAGCCTTGTCAGCTTCCTCGTTATAGGCGACGACCTGACTAATATAAAACTCGAGGAAGTCTTCCATACCCTTATGTATATCGACATCGGGCTTTTCGTCGCATCGCTTATTGCAATGTTTGTGGAGGCAATGTTTATTCTCCGCAAAAATTCCGACGTATGAGTACCGCGAAGCCTTTGGGGGTATATGTGCATGTCCCCTTCTGCGAAAAAAAATGCCCCTACTGCGATTTTTATTCCGCACCGGGCAATGAAAAAAAATATAACGACTATACCGGCGCCGTTGTCAGCCGTATCCGTTTCCTGGGAGAAAAACTCGGCAGGCGCGGGGATACACTGTATTTCGGCGGAGGCACGCCGAGCCTTTTAGGTGAGCAACGGCTTTGTGAAATGATAAGCGCCGCAAAGGATGCCTTCGGGAACAACTTTTCGGAGATCACGATCGAAGTCAATCCCACCAGGCTTGCACCGGATTTTACGGTGCTGAAATCAGCAGGCGTAAACCGGATTTCTGTCGGACTGCAGTCCGCCGACGAGAATGAGCTTCGTGCCCTCGGGCGCATGCACACGTGTGAGGATGCCCTGCGATGCATTGCTCAGGCACACGATGCAGGAATCGACAATGTTTCCGCGGACCTCATGCTGGCAGTGCCCCACCAGACAACAGAAACTCTGAGGCGCAGCATAAAGTTTTGTATTGATGCCGGGGTTTCGCATATTTCGGCATATATTCTTAAAATAGAGCCGGGCACCGTGTTTGCAAAAAAACAAAATGAGCTGTCACTGCCGGACGACGACGAAGCGGCAGAGCTTTACGAGACAGTTTGCAGTGAATTGCGCGGCTGCGGCTGGCGGCACTACGAAATATCAAATTTCTGCCGCGATGACATGCGCGGACTTCATAACCTGAAATACTGGCACGACGAGGAATACATAGGTATTGGCCCGTCGGCACATTCTTTTATCGGCGGCAAAAGATTTTTCACTCCCCGAAGAATGCAGTCATTTCTTGACGGTATTACTGTCGATGACGGCGAGGGCGGAACCGAGGAGGAATATATCATGCTTGCTCTCAGGCTCGACGAGGGCGTTCGAGCTAAAGCTTTTTGCGAGCGCTTCGGATATGACCTGCCCGGGAAATACCTCTCGCGTGCGGCAGCACTGCAGTCACACGGGCTTGTGACCGTCAGCAGCAGCGACTTTTCACTCACTGAAAAGGGATTTTTGCTGTCGAATTCAATAATCGCCGAATTGCTCAGATAACGGAGGAAAATAATTTGAATATCCCCGGATATGATATCTATGACACACTGAAAAACGAACGCAGACCGATAGTAATATACGGTATGGGAAACGGCGCTGACAAGATAATAAACGAGCTGCAACGCCGCAGCATAAAAATCAGCGGAGTATGCGCAAGCGATGATTTTGTACGAGGTCAGACTTTCCGCGGATTTACAGTCGGAAGGCTGTCGGATGCAATTCAGGAGGACTGCGTTCTGCTGTGCGCTTTCGGCACCCAGCTGCCGGAGGTAATGTCACGCATTTTTGATATTGCGGATAACCACACATTGCTGGCGCCGGACGTTTCCGTGTACGGCACCAATATCTGGAGCCGGGAATTTTTCGACGAAAACCGCAGGGAAATCGAAAATGCATATTCTCTTCTCGCGGACGATATTTCGAGATACACCTTTGAAGGCGCTTTGTCATTCAAACTGACAGGGCGGCTTGATTTTTTGCGCAATATATATTCAGATAAAATGGACGCGCTGACCACTATTCTGCACCCCGGGGAAAATGAAAGCTACCTTGACCTTGGGGCGTACCGCGGTGATACCATAGACGAATTTCTGTCACTGACGGGAGGTCGCTACGGGCATATCACAGCACTGGAGCCCGACCGACGCACATTTGCGAAACTGAAAGCTCATGTTGCAGGGATGAAAAATGTAAAGCTTTTCCGTATGGGCATATGGAGCGAGGATATGAATCTTGCTTTTTCATCCTCACTGGGGCGCGGTTCATCTGTCACAGAAAATGGCGAGGAGCTTGCCGTAACGAAAATAGACACCCTTTACAGCGTCCGGCATCTGAGCTACTGCAAAATGGATGTAGAAGGCGCCGAACGGCAGGCTCTTATCGGGGGTATCAATACACTACGGCGCGACAAACCAAAGCTGAATATAGCCGCATACCACCGCAGCGAGGACATTTTCTCGCTGCCGCTTTTGCTGCACGATATCGTGCCCGGATACAAGATCTACATGCGGCAGCATCCTTATATCCCGGCATGGGATCTCAATATTTATGCTGTATAACTCTTGATATTTTTGTTAATATATACTATAATTATAAAGGATATTTCCATTTTTACGAAACTAAGGGGGAAACGGGATTGAGTACTCAGACAAAAACCGAAGCGCTTCGCTCGGCAAAGGAAAAGCTTTCACAGACAAAGGGTCACAACGTTCTGTCCAGGCTTTTTGACGACGGCGTTTTCACCGAGATTGATACATTTGCAAAATCGCAGGGTGATTTTGCAGAAGTTATCGCCGCAAAAGGCTGCGTAAACGGGGCTCCTGTATTTGCGTATGCACAAAACAAGGACCTTTCAGGCGGCGCAATGTCGGTAGCACAGAGTGCGAAAATTAAAAAGCTTTATGACCTTGCACTGAAAACAGGCACACCTGTTGTTGCAGTGTATGATTCTATAGGAGGCAGACTGAGCGAGGGCACACAGCTTCTTGCTGCATACGGTGATATACTTCGCATGAGCAGCAATCTTTCCGGTGTTGTTCCGCAGATTTCTCTTGTACTCGGACCTTGCTGCGGCACGCAGGCTCTTATCGCAGTCAGCGCAGATATCGTAGTAATGTCAGACAAAGGCTCACTCAGCCTTGCAACGGATGGCTCTGACGCCGATGTAAAAACCAATGCTAAAAACGGCACCGCTCACATTACAGCCGAGGGTGAGGATGCCGCTATAAACGAGGTACGCAGGCTTATTCCCCTGCTGCCCTCGAATAACCTTGACTATGCAGGCTTCCCGGAATTTGATGAGCCGGACGGCGACGCAATCCTCGACGGCGGCAGCGAAATTGAGCTGCAGAAGGATTACGGCTGTGCTGTAAAGACCTCTCTCGGAACGATTGAGGGCACAACAGTCGGCATAGTTGCCACCGCAGACAAAACACTCGACGGCAAGGCATGCTCCAAGGCTGCACGTTTTGTACGCTTCTGTGATGCATTCGGTCTTCCGGTAATCACACTTGTAGATGCGGAAAAGTTCGGCTGTCTTAAGGCTGCCGCAAAGCTTACAAGCGCATATGCCGAGGCTACCACGGCAAAGATAACAGCAATCGTCGGCGACGCTTACGGCGCTGTATACACAGCTGTTGCCGGAACAGGCGCTGCTGCAGATATCACTTTGGCAACAGTTGATGCATGCGTTTCTCCCCTGGCTCCCGAGGCTGCTGCAGTAATCGCACTCGGCGATGATTTCGGAGGTGCGCTGAAGGGTGCAAAGGATCCCAAAGCCGCAAGAGCCGAAGTTGTAGCAAAATTCAAGGAGGAAAAGCTTTCCGCAATGAACGCCGCTGCAAACGGCTATGTTGAGGACATCGTAGAGGACAGCGAGCTTCGCGCTAAGATTGCCGCTGCCGTTGCAATGCTTTCTGACAAGAGAGTTTCCACACTTCCCAAGAAGCACAATAACCTTTACATATAACAAGAGAAAAGGATGATAAATGATGAAAAACCTGAAAATTACCGTAAACGGCGTAACATATGACGTACAGGTAGAGGAGGCAGACGGCTCAACCGTCAGCGCCGCTCCTGCTGCAGCTGCTGCCGCTCCTGCTGCGGCTCCGAAAAAGGCTGCTCCTACAACTGTTGCAGTCGGCGAGCCTGTAACCTGCCCGATGCCCGGAACTATCGTAAACATACCCGTAAAGCCGGGTCAGGCTGTAAAGGCCGGCGATGTTCTCGTTGTGCTTGAGGCAATGAAGATGGAAAACGAAATCAAGGCACCCAAAGACGCTACCGTAGCTTCCGTTGCCGTAAACAAGGGCGAATCCGTTAACACGGGCGCTGTTCTTGTAACGCTCAGCTGAAGAAAGGGGTAGTCAGATATGGCTAAGAAAATTCAGATCACCGAAACTGTCCTGCGAGACGCCCACCAGTCGCTGATCGCAACAAGAATGCCGATTGAGGATATGCTCCCCATTCTGCCGAAGCTTGACGAAATCGGTTTTTATTCTCTTGAATGCTGGGGCGGAGCAACATTTGACGCATGCATCCGTTTCCTCGATGAGGATCCGTGGGAAAGACTTCGCACACTGCGTAAAAACTGCCCCAAAACAAAGCTGCAGATGCTCTTCCGCGGTCAGAATATGCTCGGCTACCGTCATTATGCAGACGATGTTCTTGAATACTTCGTTCAGCGTTCAGTTGCAAACGGTATTGATATTATCCGTATATTCGACGCGCTCAACGACATCAAGAACCTTCAGACAGCAATAAAGGCTGCAAAGGCTGCAAAAAAGGAAAACCCCAACGTTGAAGCTCAGGTTGCAATGAGCTACACGACCGGTCCTGTATTCACTACTGAATATTATGTTGAATATGCAAAGCGAATTCAGGAGGCAGGTGCTGATTCCATATGCATAAAGGATATGGCTGCACTGCTCACACCGTACCGTACCGCTGAGCTTGTTGAGGCTATAAAGGGTGCTGTTGACATTCCGGTTCAGCTGCACACACACTACACCTCCGGACTTGCTTCAATGTGTCTTCTCAAGGGCATTGAGGCCGGCTGCGACAGAATAGACACCGCTATGTCTCCGCTTGCAAACGGCACATCACACGCTCCGACAGAATCCATGGTTGCAGCCCTGCAGGGAACAGAATATGACACTGGTCTTGACCTTGTTAAGCTTGCAGAAATCCGTGAATACTTCATGGGTATCCGTGAAAAGTACATCAAGAGCGGTCTGCTTGACCCGAAGATGCTTGCAACCGATGCAAAGGCTCTTATCTATCAGGTACCCGGCGGCATGCTTTCAAACCTTCTCAGCCAGCTCAAGCAGGCAGGCAAGGAGGATCAGCTTACAGAGGTTCTCGAAGAGGTTCCGAGAGTAAGAAAAGATGCAGGTTATCCGCCGCTCGTAACCCCGACTTCACAGATTGTCGGCACTCAGGCTGTATTCAATGTAATTCTCGGCGAGCGTTACAAGATGTGCAACGACCAGTTCAAGGATCTTGTAGCCGGTAATTACGGCACAACACCCGTACCGGTTGACCCTGAATTCAGAAAGAAGATAATCGGCGACAGAAAGCCCGTTGAATGCCGTCCGGCAGACCTTCTTGAGCCTGAGCTCGAAAAGCTCCGCGCAGAGATCCCGGAGTGGATCGAGCAGGAGGAGGATGTTCTCACCTATGCTCAGTTCCCGAAGGTAGCACCCGGCTTCTTCAAAAAGCGCCGCGACAAAAAGCTCGGCATAAACGAAAATGCTGATCTGAAAAACAAGATTCATCCCGTATAAACTATTGGGGCTGCGAAATTATTCGCAGCCCCTTTATTTTATTCCGTGCGCCCGCTGACTCGGACACACTATATTTTTCCTGATTTAAAGGGATAATTTTCTCCCCCTTTCATCTAGAAAATACAAAGCTTCGCCAGCCTTTTCAAAGGCTGCGGAGTCCAGAGGCGGCGCCTCTGGTCGTGCTCCGCAGAGTGCAAAACTCTTATTCCTGAGAATTCCTCGGCAAGGGGGGGAATTAAAAGAGGGACGCCGACCCGGCGCCCCTCAAATTATTATTTATGCCATTTCAGACGGGAAAGCAACAGGATTGTTTTCTTCGATCTCTACATCTCTGTAGCGTGCCATACCGGTACCTGCCGGTACAAGCTTACCGATGAGAACGTTCTCCTTAAGACCCATAAGCGGATCAACCTTGCCCTTTATAGCGGCATCGGTAAGAACTCTTGTTGTTTCCTGGAAGGATGCAGCGGAAAGGAAGGAATCCGTTGCAAGGGAAGCCTTTGTAATACCCAGCAGTGTCGGCGAATATGTTGCAAGGGAAAGTCCCTCTTCGCCTGCTGCCATTCTCTTTTCGACTTCCTCGTTCGCAGCGTAGAAGTTGCCCTTGTCAACGAGTGATCCGGGAAGCAGGTCTGTGCTGCCAGCGTCCTCAATGCGAACCTTCTTCATCATCTGACGTACGATAACCTCAATGTGCTTATCGTTGATATCAACACCCTGCAGACGATATGCGCTCTGAACTTCCTCGATAAGGTAGTCCTGAACAGCGGATGCGCCCTTGATGTTGAGAATTTCGTGCGGATCTACGGAACCTTCTGTCAGCAGATCGCCTGCCTCTACCATCTGACCGTTCTTTACCTTTGTACGGGCGCCGAAGGGAATGAGGTATGTCTTGCTTGCTGTTCCCTTTTCAACAGCCTCGTCATAATCGGTTGATGTGATGACAGCGTTTCTGTCCTCGAGCTTGACCTGACCGGAAATCTCGGTAATGATAGCGATATGCTTCGGCTTTCTTGCCTCGAAAAGCTCTTCGACACGGGGAAGACCCTGTGTGATATCCTCACCGCCTGCGACACCGCCCGTATGGAAGGTACGCATGGTAAGCTGTGTACCAGGCTCACCGATGGACTGAGCTGCGATAATACCAACTGCTTCACCGATAGTAACGGGCATACCGTTGGCAAGGTTGGAGCCGTAGCACTTTCTGCAGACGCCATGTTTTGCACGGCAGTCGAGGATGGAGCGGATCTTTACGCTTGTTGCGCCTGAATTTACGATAAGGTCTGCATCCTTGTCGTCCATGATCTTGTCGGAGGACACAAGAAGCTCGCCTGTCTGGAGATCGTAGAAATCCTCGCACAGATATCTGCCCTGCAGACGCTCGTGCATGGACTCGATAATAGAATCTCCGTCGCTGGAATGGATAAGATTCAGTGATGTTACACCGGAATCTATTATCATGCGGATATCGTTCTCTGTAAGAAGCTTTCTTGCAGGAATGATCATTTCGCCGCTTTCCTTATCGCAGAAGTCGTCGATAAGTCTTCTGCCCTTCAGTGTTACAAAGAAGGAGGAATGTGTTTCGCCGTCGGCGGTCTTTACGGATGTATATCCGGAATTGATGATGTTTGCAGCGTCTGTCTCCGTGATAGGAGTATCCTTTACTGCGATAACATCTCCGGTTACTGCGTCGGTAATATCCTCTGCAGGACACTTTCCTACGATAGCGCTTCTCATGGAAACTACTCTCTCGTAAGGACGGACTCTGATCTCGTTTACGCCTGCTGACTTGATGGTAAGAACGTCGCTTTCGGTCAGTATCTTATCGGTTGAGATAAGCAGCATGCCGTTTGCAGGATCGTAGAAGTTTTCAAACAGGTGGTTGCCAACCAGTTCTTCATTTGTAATGCCGACCTCTGCACCTGTATCTGCGCTTGCCTGACGGATATCATATATTACGATACCGTCCTTTGTTCCACAGTCTTCCTCACGGATGATAACATCCTGTGAAACGTCAACAAGACGTCTGGTAAGGTAACCGGAGTCAGCGGTACGAAGAGCTGTATCTGCAAGACCCTTACGTGCACCACGGGAAGAAATAAAGTACTCGAGAATGTTAAGACCTTCACGGTAGTTAGCACGAATCGGAATTTCTATTGTCTTACCTGATGTATTGGCGATAAGTCCGCGCATACCGGCAAGCTGTCTGATCTGGCTCATAGAACCACGCGCACCGGAATCTGCCATCATGTAGATCGGGTTGTAGCGGTCGAGGTTATTTTTCAGAGCGTTTGTAACGTCGTCTGTAGCCTTTTCCCAGATCTTGATTACCTGAGCATAACGCTCGGCGTCGGACATGAAGCCTCGGCGGTACATCTTGGTAACCTTATCGATCTCGCCCTCAGCAGCACGGATAAGATCCTTTTTCTGCGGCGGAATTGTAGCGTCGCAGACTGCAACGGTAATAGCGCCCTTTGTGGAATACTTATAGCCCTGTGACTTAACGGCGTCGAGTACCTCAGATGTTACCTGGGTGCCGTGCTTTCTTATACATTTATCAATGATTTTGCCGAGCTGTTTTTTGCCGACAAGGAAGTCAATCTCATATTTGAGGAAGTTCTCAGGCTTTGATCTGTCAACATAGCCCAGATCCTGAGGAATAGGTCTGTTGAAGATGATCCTTCCGACGGTTGTGTCGATAAGCTGTGATATCTTCTGACCCTGGAATACGCCCTCGCGGCGAACCTTGATCTTGGCATGAAGAGCGATAACGCCTGTCTGATACGCCATGATAACCTCGTCGGTATCACGGAATACCTTGCCCTCGCCCATTTCGCCGTCCTTATCAAGTGTCAGGTAGTATGAACCAAGTACCATATCCTGTGTAGGAACGGTTACAGGCTTACCGTCTGAAGGCTTGAGAAGGTTGTTTGCAGCAAGCATAAGGAAACGTGCCTCTGCCTGTGCCTCTGCTGAAAGCGGAACGTGTACAGCCATCTGGTCGCCGTCGAAGTCAGCGTTGAACGCTGTACATGAAAGCGGATGGAGCTTAAGTGCCTTACCTTCAACCAGTACTGGCTCGAAAGCCTGGATACCAAGTCTGTGAAGTGTCGGTGCACGGTTGAGCATTACAGGATGACCCTTGATTACTCTTTCGAGAGCGTCCCATACCTCAGGCTGAGCGCGCTCTACAGCCTTTCTTGCTGCCTTGATATTGGCAACTGAGCCGCTTTCGACAAGTATCTTCATAACGAAGGGCTTGAACAGCTCGAGAGCCATTTCCTTCGGAAGACCGCACTGATACATTTTCAGCTCAGGACCTACAACGATAACGGAACGGCCGGAATAGTCAACACGCTTACCGAGAAGGTTCTGACGGAAACGTCCCTGCTTACCCTTGAGCATATCAGAAAGGGATTTGAGAGAACGGTTCGAAGGACCTGTTACAGGTCTGCCGCGTCTGCCGTTATCGATTATTGCGTCTACTGCTTCCTGAAGCATACGCTTTTCGTTTCGGATGATCATTTTGGGAGCATGCAGCTCGATAAGTCTTTTCAGACGGTTGTTTCTGTTGATAACACGGCGGTAAAGGTCATTAAGGTCGCTTGTTGCGAAGCGTCCGCCGTCGAGCTGTACCATCGGACGGATATCCGGCGGGATAACAGGCAGAACGTTGAGTATCATCCATTCGGGTCTGTTGTTGGACAGACGGAAGGATTCAACAACCTCCAGACGCTTCAGAAGCTTAATCTTCTTCTGACCGGTAGCTGTTTCAAGCTCCTTTTTGAGCTTTGCGGACTGTTCCTCAAGGTCGATCTCCGCAAGAAGCTTCTGGATAGCCTCTGCACCCATCATAGCCTCGAAGTCGCTGCCGTATTTCTTTTCAAATTCCCTGTATTCTGACTCGGTGAGTATCTGCTGTTTCTTGATCTCACGCTCTGCAAGGGAATCGGGCTTTACGTATGTTACGATGTATTTAGCAAAGTACAGTACCTGCTCAAGGTTGCGGGGGGTGATATCGTCCAGCATAAGAGCCATTCTTGAAGGAATGCCCTTGAAGTACCAGATATGTGATACCGGTGCTGCCAGCTCAATATGACCCATACGCTCACGGCGGACCTTGGACTTTGTGATCTCAACGTGGCACTTTTCGCAGATTCTGCCCTTGTAGTGGATCTTCTTGTACTTACCGCAGTGACACTCCCAGTCCTTTGTCGGACCGAAGATAGCCTCGCAGAACAGACCGTCCTTTTCGGGCTTGAGTGTACGGTAATTGATCGTTTCGGGTTTTGTGACCTCACCGTAGGACCAGCCCTTTATTACGATCTCCTCTTCCTCGCCCTGCTCGTTGATGATTGTCTTGCGTGTTTCCTTACGCATCATTTCCGGTGAGGCAAGTCCGATTTTTATAGAACTGAATTCATTGAATTCCATCGGTCATTATCCCCTTTCGATTAAAAGTTATCGTCGTTGTCTATATCGATCTCGTCAAAGCTGATATCTTCATCCTCATCAGCGAAGGTATCATCGTCGCCTTCATCCTCGAGAAGCTCATCTTTTCCGTTTTCGTCCTTATAGCCGTAGCCTTCTGCTTCTTCCTCGATCATAACATTCTTTTCCTCGAGGAGGTTATCTGCAGGTGCATCGTCCTCCAGATCGATTTCCAGATCGATTTCGTTGTTGTCCTTGTCGTAAACCTTGATATCAAGAGCAAGCGACTGCAGCTCCTTGATAAGAACCTTGAAGGATTCGGGGATTGACGGCTTCGGAATATTCTGACCCTTGACAATTGCCTCGTAGGTCTTTACTCTTCCCACAACGTCATCCGACTTGACAGTCAGAATCTCCTGCAGTGTATATGCAGCGCCGTATGCCTCAAGTGCCCAAACTTCCATTTCACCGAAGCGCTGGCCGCCGAACTGTGCCTTACCGCCGAGAGGCTGCTGGGTGATAAGAGAATACGGACCTGTGGAACGTGCATGGATCTTATCGTCAACGAGGTGGTGGAGCTTGAGGTAGTACATATATCCTACCGTAACGGGATTGTCGAAATATTCGCCCGTTCTGCCGTCCTTCAGACGGATCTTGCCATCCTCGCTGATGCCGGCATCACGGAAGCACTGGAAAATATCCTCTTCGTGTGCGCCGTCGAATACAGGCGTCATGATCTTCCAGCCGAGTGCCTTTGCAGCGTAGCCGAGGTGAACCTCAAGTACCTGACCGATGTTCATACGTGACGGAACGCCGAGGGGGTTAAGAACGATATCCAGCGGTCTGCCGTCGGGAAGGAATGGCATATCCTCCTCAGGGAGAATTCTTGAAACGACACCCTTGTTACCGTGACGACCTGCCATCTTATCGCCGACCTGGATCTTTCTCTTCTGTGCGATATAGCAGCGAACCACCTTATTTACACCGGGAGCGAGCTCGCTGTCCGGGTCTTCCTTATTGAATATCTTGACGTCTACGATTATACCGTATTCGCCGTGCGGTACACGCAGGGAAGTATCTCTTACCTCACGTGACTTTTCTCCGAAGATTGCGCGAAGCAGTCTTTCCTCGGCTGTCAGCTCGGTTTCACCCTTAGGAGTTACCTTACCGACAAGGATATCACCGGAGTGAACCTCTGCACCGATATGGATAATACCGTTTTCGTCGAGATCGCGGAGCTGATCCTCACCGATATTCGGAATTTCTCTTGTTATTTCCTCCGGGCCGAGTTTTGTATCTCTTGCCTCGGTTTCATATTCTTCTATATGGATTGATGTATATACATCATCGCGGACAATCTTTTCATTGATAAGAACTGCGTCCTCGTAGTTATAACCTTCCCAGGTCATGAAACCGATAAGGGCATTCTTGCCGAGGGAAATCTCACCGTTGCAGGTTGCGGGACCATCTGCAAGAACCTCACCCTTCTTTACACGCTGACCAACATCAACGATCGGAACCTGGTTGATACATGTTCCCTGGTTGGAACGGCTGAACTTGATTACCTCAAAGGTCTGTATTCTGCCGCTGTCATACTGTACGCGGATTTCGTTTGCGCTTACGTACTTGACAACACCGTCCTCCTCTGAAAGGATACATACGCCCGAGTCAACGCCGGCCTTGTACTCCATGCCTGTTCCGACGATCGGTGATTCGGTAACAAGAAGCGGAACTGCCTGACGCTGCATGTTAGAGCCCATGAGTGCACGGTTTGCGTCATCGTTTTCAAGGAAGGGGATCATAGCCGTTGCAACGGATACAACCATCTTAGGTGAAACGTCCATGTAATCCGCACGGCTTCTCTCAACCTCGACGAATTCGTCACGGTGTCTGCCGACGATCTTCTGGTTAATGAAGTGGCCTTCCTCATCGAGGGGTTCGTTTGCCTGTGCAACGATGTAATTATCCTCGATATCGGCTGTCATATAGTCAACGTGGTTTGTAACCACGCCTCTTTCCTTGTCAACCTTACGATAGGGAGCTTCGATAAGACCGTATTCATTGATCTTTGCGAAGGTTGCAAGATATGAGATAAGTCCGATGTTAGGACCTTCAGGCGTTTCGATAGGACACATGCGTCCGTAGTGGGTATAGTGAACGTCACGAACCTCGAATCCTGCACGGTCTCTTGAAAGACCGCCGGGACCAAGGGCTGAAAGACGGCGCTTATGCGTAAGCTCTGCAAGGGGGTTGTTCTGATCCATGAACTGTGACAGCGGAGAGGAACCGAAGAATTCCTTGATAGCCGCAGTTACCGGACGGATGTTGATAAGTGATTTCGGATCGATATGATCGTAATCCTGAGCCTGCGAGGTCATACGCTCCGTGATAACTCTCTGCAGTCTTGTGAAACCTATGCGGAACTGGTTCTGCAGAAGCTCGCCTACGCAGCGGATTCTTCTGTTTCCGAGGTGGTCGATATCGTCTGTGGTACCGACAGAGTGAGAAAGCGACAGCATATAGTTGATGGTTGCAAGGATGTCCTCAACAATGATGTGCTTAGGAATAAGAAGATCCTTATTCTTCTTCAGCTCAAGTCGAAGGGTTTCATCATCGTAGCCCTGTGCAAGGATATCCTTAAGAACTACCCAGCGCACCTTTTCATTAATGCCGCATTCTTCCTTGGCGTCGAAATCAACATATCCGGAGATATCGACCATGCCATTGGATATGATCTTAACTTCCTCTACATATTCATCGGTAAGACCGAGCTGAGGCTTTACATATGCTACGGTAATACCCATGTTTTCAAGCTCCAGAGCTCTCTCCGGGGAGATGTAGTCTCCTGCCTCGGCAAGAATCTCACCCTCTTCGCTGATGATCGGGCGTGTGATAACCTGACCGGAAAGACGGTTGGAAAGGCTGAGCTTCTTGTTATACTTATATCTGCCGACTCTTGACATATCGTAGCGTCTCGGGTCGAAGAAAAGATTGTTTATATGTGTCTGCGCAGCGTCCTTGGTAGCAGGCTCACTCGGGCGGAGCTTCTTATAGACCTCCTTGAGAGCGTCCTCGCCGTTTTTGGTATTATCCTTTTCGATAGTAGCTGTGATGAGCTTGTCAGCGCCGAAATATTCGATGATCTCTTCGTCGGTTTCCAGCCCGTTTTCATATCCGAGAGCACGGATAAAGGTCGTTACCGGGAGCTTACGGTTCTTATCAATACGAACGTAGAACACGTTGTTAGCGTCGTTTTCATATTCGAGCCATGCGCCGCGGTTTGGGATAACGGTTGCGCTGAAAAGCTTATTGCCGTATTTGTCACGGTCCATCTTATAGTAAACGCCGGGGGAACGAACGAGCTGGGATACGATAACACGTTCTGCTCCGTTGATTACGAAGGTACCGCTCGGTGTCATGAGCGGGAAATCACCCATGAAAATATTCTCGTGGTTCTGCACCTCGCCGTCAGGCTTGGTAAGCTGAACCGTTACCTTCAGAGGAGCCGAATATGTAGCGTCCCTTTCCTTACACTCGGCAATTGAGTAGTTTGGCTTTGAGGTATCAAGCTTATAATCGACAAAATCCAGTACAAGGCTGCCCGAGAAATCAGTTATTCCCGATACATCCTCGAACACCTCACGCAGTCCCTTTTCGAGAAACCACTTATAGGAGTCCTTCTGAATTTCGATAAGGTTCGGCATATCAAGAACCTCGTCGATGTGTGAAAAGCTCATTCGCTCAGTCCTGCCCAGATGCACGGGCTTGACATTTACCATAAGATCACTCCATTCGATTTTTTCTTTCGGGCAATGCCCGTAAAAATGCTGTTTTAAAAACGCTGCACACTTCTCCGGAATGTAAAAAAATTACTTGATTTTTAATTTGATTTGTGCTAATATACCTATAAGTCGGGGTACAAAATCAATGTTTTCCGGTGTAAAGAGCATACTTCTCTATAATGGTGCATTTTAAGATTATATCACGCATTCGTTCCGCTGTCAAGTGTCTGACGGCGGATTTGTTATTTTTTAAGCTGTCATGCGGCAAATACGGCATTTTGCACAAAAATCAGCACTTTCATTCCGTTTTCGGTACGCGCGGCAGCGTGGGCTGAATGTTGGAGCGGTTTGTTTTCACAATAGCCTTATTTTGCACAAAAAGCTGCTGCACAGATCATTGTGCAACAGCCTTTTATTAATTGATTATTTCTTTTTTCTCTTTTTCTGACCGTTCTTTGCGACTGCTTTTTTTTGCTGCAGGTGCAGAAAGCTCCGCAGGCTTGTCCCAGTTTACTTCATCCTCGACATAGCCCTTTTTCTTTTTTGAAACCACAACCGCCTTTGCAATAAATCCGCTTGCAAAAACGAGCACCGATACTGCCCATCCTGCAATTACCTGCGCCCATATCGGATATCCGCCGTATGAGCCGCCCTTCTGACCGAAGAGAACAACCATATTCCATACAAAAAGGCCGGCAAGCATCAGCGGTGATATTACCTTTATTGAAGAAGCGAGCCACAGATACGGAGCCTTGAAGCGCTTCGCATTGAGATTGACTTCCTTATGTACCTTTTTGAGATCGAAGAACCATCCTACTGCAATACATTCGCAGATACCGATGATAATCAGGTTTATCTGGTTTGTCCAGTTATCCACGATATCAAGCCATGCAAGTCCGGATTCTGTGATAAATACAAAGGATATCAGAGTGCAGATTGCGCAAAGCGCTACAGTAACACGCTTGGGGCTGAGATGGAATTTATCCGACACAGCCGCAGAAACTCCCTCTACAATAGAGAAAGCCGAATCTATGGCAAGCGTGATGAGCATAAGATAGAAAATAGCTCCGAATATTGCATTCACCCAGCCGAACTGAGTCAGATTGACGATTGCCTGAGGATATACAATAAATGCAGTAGCTACGCCGCTGTCTGTGATCTTGTCGAGCATTCCGGTGCCGCCCATTGTGGAAAACATTACGATACCGGAGAGCACACTTATTGCCATATCGGAAAATGCGATTATCATGGCATCTGCAGCAATATCCGCATCATTGCCGAGATAAGAGCCGTATGCAAACATAATAGCCATCATTATGGAAAGGCTGTAGAACACCTGACCTATTGCATCGACCCAGAGCGACGGGTCGGCAAGCGCAGAAAAATCAGGCACAAAAAGCAGCTTCAGACCCTCAACGGCGCCTGGCATGATGCAGCCCTTGACAGCCATAATTATCAAAAGGACAACCGGAGCAAAAACCGTAAATTTTACGACCTTGCCCACCGAGCTTGCTCCATTTCTGATGCAGAAGAATATCAGCGCCCATGCCACAAGCAGGCAGACGAGCATATCTCCGGGGATAAGTGTTCCCCCGATGGAACCGGTGTTTTTCGTAAGATCAAAAAACAGTCCGGCGGCGGCTTCGTTATTACCGGTCATTCCGGAGAAGCGCCATGAGTTCACGAACATAAGTATTACCCATGCAAAAACCACGGAATAATAGCAAACAATGACAAATGCATTTGATGTTGCCGCCCAGCCTATAGGCTCAAATTTCTTACCTATTCCCCGCATGGATTCAATTGCGCCCTTACGCAGTTTTCTTGCAATAGCAATCTCCATCATCAGAAGGGGAATGCCCATAACGAGCATTGCGACAAGATACACCAAAAGAAAGGTTCCGCCGCCATGCTT
Source organism: uncultured Eubacteriales bacterium (assembly GCA_900315875.1). GTDB lineage: Bacteria > Bacillota > Clostridia > Oscillospirales > Acutalibacteraceae > UBA1213. Next base: position 61,438 of record ONAX01000018.1, read on the forward strand.
TGCGGCAAGTCCGGGAAATCTCCATGCATTTCCGAGTCCTACCGCAGAGCCCACTGCCGCAAGAATAAATGTAAAGCGTGAGCTCCAGGTATTTCTTTTTTGCACTATAATTCATCTCCTTTTATTATTCTGTCTGTTTTAAACTCATAATTAAAAAATATAAATATTCAAGAGTTAAAACCAACACCTTTAATAATAGCACAAAAATTTATAGTAGTCAACCAAATAACGTTTCAGAATGACCGAAAAAATAATACAATATTTCTAATACTGAAACTTGTCTGATAAAGAATGGAAAAAACAGATGTCGCTACAAAACTACTATCTCGGCTTGTGCCGGGCAGTACTTGTAGTGCCGCTATCTTGGTCATTGACACGGGGGAGGGCCACAGAGCTGCCGCCCTGAGTTCTCTCCCCCGTGAACCCCCTCCCCTTACCCGCTTTCACCGCCCCGGTCTTAATAGCAACGCCACTCCGCCCCATGGTGGTTTCTGGCTGACGACTTTTTTCGTAATGGTATGCACGAAAGCTCAGGCTTCGGACGTGGAAATTTGTTGATAAAACAGAACCGCTATTAACTAAGACCGCGATCAGTGAGCTTATGGCTCGCACTCAGAGCGGAGCGTAAGAGCAGCGACAAACGCGAATTGGCACCGGCGGCTCGCCGGCACGAATCGGGAGCGCAGGCTCTGTGCCGGCGGCGGGCTAAAGTGTAGACATTTGCGGAAAAATGTACTATAATAGTCATAAATCGTAAACAGCACAAGGAGAGAAGAAAATGGCACTGAAAAAAAGAGGATATGTCGTTGCAGAGGTAACCGTAAAAGCGGAAAAGAGCCTTGCAGGCGGCCATCCGTGGATATATAATACAGATGTAAAAAGCCTCGACGCAGAGGTAAACGACGGGGATATTGTCGATGTCGTCAGCTCAAGAGGAAAATACCTCGGCTCGGGCTTTTATAACAGCAATTCAAAAATACGCATCCGCGTTATTTCAAAAAATGCGAACGACCGCTTTGACGAAGCTTTCTTTGAACGCCGTATAAGGTATGCCTGGGAGTACAGAAAAACCGTTATGTGCGACGACCTCGACTGCTGCCGCATTATCTTCGGCGAAGCTGATACTTTCCCGGGACTGACGGTGGATAAATTCCACGATATACTGGTAACTCAGACACTGTCACTCGGAATTGAACTGCGTAAGGATATCATCTTCCCCCTTCTCGTGAAGGTTCTCGAAGAGGACGGCATTGCTATCCGCGGTATTTTTGAAAGAAACGACGTCCGCGTTCGCGAGCTTGAAGGAATGCAGCAGGGCAAGGGCTACTATCCCCTCGCCGACAGACCGCTGCCGGAGAAAACAGATGTAATAATATCCGAAAACGGAATAAAATACCGTGTGGATTACGAAAACGGACAGAAAACAGGCTTCTTCCTCGATCAGAAATACAACCGTGCAGCACTTGCACGCATTGCACGCGAAAAAAAGGTGCTCGACTGCTTTACACATACAGGCTCTTTCGCAATGAATGCCGTAATGGGCGGAGCAGCGCATGTCTGTGCAGTCGATATTTCAGAGGAAGCAATAGAAATGGCGAGAAAAAACGCTGCTCTCAACGGCATTGAGAATAAAATGGAATTCAAATGCGCAAATGTATTTGACCTTCTCAGCGAAATGACCGGCAGGGAGGGCTACGATCTGATAATTCTCGATCCGCCCGCATTCACGAAATCACGCGCGACGATAGAATCTGCAATCAGGGGCTACAAGGAAATCAACCTGCGCGCAATGAAGCTTCTGCCTATCGGGGGCTATCTTGCAACATGCTCGTGCTCACATTTTATGACGGAGCAGCTGTTTGAAAAAATGCTGCGGGATGCCGCACTTGATGCACATGTTTCCCTGCGCCGCATAGAATACCGCCAGCAGTCCCCCGACCATCCGGTGCTTTACAATGTGCCCGAAACGGAATATCTGAAATTCTATCTTTTCCAGGTTGTTTGACCGGACTGATTTCTGACCGATTGAATAATCCCCGGATTAATGGCAGAATGATAAAATAATCGCATAAAAGTGAAATACAGCTCCGCAATATTGCAGAGCAGAAAGAAAAAGGTATTTACTGATGTGGAACGTAAGAAAAAAATTGAAAAAAACCTTGCAATTTGTTTTTATATATGTTATAATTCGTATGTTGCTTAGGACACAAATGAAAGAGGTGAATTCAAATGAAGGAAAATATTCATCCTAAATATCAGCAGACGACGATTACCTGCGCATGCGGAAACGTTATCGAAACAGGTTCGACAAAGAGCGATATCCGTGTTGAAATTTGCTCAAAGTGCCACCCCTTCTTTACGGGCAGACAGAAGCTCGTTGATACAGGCGGACGTGCTGACAGATTTAATAAGCGCTACGGCATTACTCAGAAATAATTTTAACAATGCAGTTTCAGGCGGCACAGCTTTTGTGCCGCCTTTTGCTCTGTATCAGTCTTTTTAAAGGGGGCTATGAAAATGTCTGAAAGCTACAAAACCGTTGCTGCGGCAGCAAGCGATGAATTCACGGAGCAGCGCTCAAGATTCATAGGCTATGTCTGTCCTGTGCAGACCGAGGAGCAGGCGCTTGCATTTATTGAAGAAAAAAAGAAGCAGCACTGGGACGCACGTCACAATGTTTATGCCTACGTCATAAGAAAAGGCGGCATCCAGCGCTTCAGCGACGACGGTGAGCCTCACGGCACGGCAGGTGTGCCGACTCTGGACGTTATCATCAAATCCGGAGTAACTGATGTTGTGGTTGTTGTAACAAGATATTTCGGCGGAATACTTCTTGGTACCGGCGGTCTTGTTCGCGCGTACAGCAAAAGCGCAAAAATAGCCCTTGAAGCCGGCGGAATCGTAACCATGATGAGCTGTCCGGTTCTCTCTGTCACATGCGGCTACGACATGTACGGCAAGCTTTCGGGTCTTATACCATCATGCGGCGGTGTCATAGACGATACAGATTTCGGCGCAGACGTAACTATAATATTCCACCTGCCGCCGGATGAGCGTGCAGGCTTTGAAAAGCAGCTTGCTGATATCAGCTGCGGAAGTGTGACAGCGGAAGAAATCGGGGAAGAAATATTCAGATTTTAAAACAGAACGGAGTATAAAGAGCACAAAGCGGAGCCATAAAAATGACCGGCTGATAATTAATCAGACCGGTCACTTTTTTATTCACTATGTTAGCGCCGGCATGCCGCCGGTGTCAGTTTTACCCACCTTCAGCTCACGGGTGTGACTAATACTGAAATTTCAACAACTGAATCAAGGACAACCGACTGCCCGGGCACCGGGTTTACCAGCTTGTAAGATTGTAGTAGAGCTGCTCATACTTCTGTGCCGAACGGCTCCAGGAGTAATCCATGCGCATACCCCTCTGGGCAATCTCATACCAACGGTCACGCTGGGTAAAGTATACAGTCTTTGCATAGTTGATGGAATCCATCATTTCGTCAGCGTTATAGTTTGCGAAGCTGAAGCCTGTACCGGTATTGTCGTACCAGTTGTAGGGCTGAACAGTATCACGCAGACCGCCTGTTTCGCGGACAATCGGCACTGTGCCGTAGCGCAGAGCGATAAGCTGAGTAAGTCCGCACGGCTCAAAGCGTGAGGGCATAAGCATTGCGTCAGCAGCAGCGTACAGCTTATGTGCGCGGTTATCAGAATAATAAATGTTAGCGGAAACTCTTTCCGGATACTTATACTGATAATATTTGAAGGTATTTTCGTACTGCGGATCACCCGTACCGATAACAACGAACTGCGTATGCTCATCGGTAATACGCTCAATTGCATAGTTAACGAGGTCAAGACCCTTCTGGTCTGTCAGACGGGAGATTATACCTATCATGAATTTGTTGTCATCAACAGGCAGGCCAAGTTCTTCCTGGAGTCCGCGTTTATTGAGGACCTTCTTGTCAGGAAGCGACTCTGCTGTATAATGCTCGTAGATCTGGATATCATGCTCCGGATTGTATACATTGTAGTCAATACCGTTTACAATACCGCACAGAGCATAATTCTTGTGACGCATAAGTCCGTCAAGACCCTCGCCGTAATACGGCATCTGAATTTCTCCTGCATAGGTATCACTTACAGTTGTGACATAATCCGAGAATACGATACCTGCCTTGAGCATATTTCCGTCCTTATAGTATTCCATATTCTGAGGAGTGAAAACATACTCCGGGAATGCAGTCAGGTGGCGGAAAAGCTTAAGATCCCATATACCCTGGAATTTCAGGTTATGTATAGTCATAATGGTCTTGATATTCCAGAAGAAGCCGTTATCCTTGAACAGAGTTCTGAGGAAAACAGGAACGAGAGCAGCCTGCCAGTCGTGGCAGTGAATTATATCCGGATGGAAGCCTATTACAGGGAGAATTGCAAGGGCAGCCTTGCTGAAATATGTGAATTTTTCAATATCCCACTTTATCTCTCCGTAGGGGCTGTCACCGCCGAAATAACCCTCGTTGTCTATGAAATAATACTTGATCCCTTCATGTTCGTACATCATAATACCGACATAGACATGGTTCGGAAAATAGCCCAGATCCATATAGAAGCTTGTTACATACTGGAAATGCTGTCTGTATTCCCACGGAATACACATATACTTCGGAATAACAACGCGAACGTCGAATTCGTCCTTGTTTATCATCTTCGGCAGAGCTCCGACAACATCGGCAAGACCGCCTGTTTTGATGAACGGATAGCATTCCGAAGCAACAAAAAGAATATTTCTCATACTGATCCTCCCTTTTGGCAAATTATTTACAAAATAATGCTATTAACATTATAATATAATCTTATACAAATTTCAAGCGTTAAAATCCGAATTTTTAAACAATTTATCCTTTTTTATCGACATTTTCCGCACTCAGAGCGCAGCGACAAACGCGAATTGGGAGCGGCAGCTTGCCGGCACAGTTTGGTGTTGACCTCATCCGTCTTGCGGCTTTGCCGCAAGACACCTTCCCCAAAGGGGAAAGCAGATCGTATGGCTACTTTATTCGGTGGTAGAAAACAGGCTTCCCCTCTGGGGAAGCTGTCGACATACGGCGAAGCCGGACGTCGACTGATGAGGTGCCCGGCGCAAGCCGAGATAGTTGTAGCTACATCTGTTTTTTCTATATCACCACAATTTTCTGCTGGCTGCCGCCGGATGGCTTTTGTAGTTGCGTCAGCTGTCAGTCAAAGTGGAAAAACCACAAGAAGGCTGCGGACAACACTTTTCTTATATTATATAATTTATATTTTCTCTTTTACAAATGTATTTTGTTGTCTGATGTCTGCAAATGCTGAAAATTCCAGTATTAATGCGCCTTTGAACGCAGACAACACTTTGTCTTTCTGTTGTCCGCAAATGTCTGCAAAGTATACCGTCAGGAACGTTTGTAGCCAATTAATTGTTCGTCAAATTAAATGCCATTAATTTGATTCAGACTGACGATTTTATTCGTTTGATATGCACGGAATTTCATGCTTTGATCGTGGGAGCTGTTAATTGATAAAATAGAACTGCTATAAACCACGACCGCGATCAGCCAACTTATGGTACTGATTCAGAGCGCAGCGATTGTCGCGAACAGGGTGCTCGCTTACTTTAATCGGGCGACTGTAGTTAATGTTATGAACCTACTATTACATCCTAAGCCTGCAGCGTGCAACCGAAGGAAGTGCTCTTAGGTAAACGCTGGAGTAGGCTGACGTGGGTTGACACTGACACAATAAAATACTATAATAGGGATAATTAATTTTCTAAAAAAAGGAGTGATTTCGTGGAGGAGTATACACTGCGCACCTATGAGCTGACAAAATGCTTCGGCGGAAAAATCGCCGTGAATCATCTCAGCATGAACATCAAAAAAGGCGATGTCTACGGCTTTATCGGTCCTAACGGTGCCGGCAAGACAACCGCTATGAAGGTTATTCTCGACCTGCTGACCCCTACCTCCGGAATGATTGAGCTTTTCGGCACTCCAAGAACAAACGGCAGTCTGCGCCGCGTGGGCTCTCTTATCGAAGCACCGGGTCTGTATCCGAACTGTACGGCTTACGAAAACATGAAGCGCTTTTCAATAATCTGCGGAGGTACCGATAAGGATATCGAATTCTACCTGCGCATGGTCGGACTGGAAATGTCCGGCAACAAAAAAGTCAGGGCGTTTTCCCTCGGCATGAAGCAGCGCCTCGGAATTGCTGTTGCTCTGCTTGGCAACCCCGACCTGCTGATTCTCGATGAACCCGTAAACGGACTCGACCCGATGGGTATGCGTGACGTGCGTGATATCATCCACTTCATAAACAAGGAATACGGCGTGACATTCCTCATTTCGAGTCATCTTCTCGGAGAGCTTGAAAAGGTCGCCAACGTCTACGGAATAATCAATCAGGGCGTACTTCTGGAGGAGCTTTCATCTGAGGAGCTTGACAAACGATGCGGCAGCAAGATATCCGTAACGTGCACCGAACCGCAGAAGGCATGCACAACCGTAAAACAGCTTTTCGGAATTGACAGCGTCAGCTTTTCCGACGCAGGAATAATAATAGAAGCACCCCCAACCATCAGTGCAAGGGTCAACAGTGAGCTTGTGAAATCCGGCATTGAAGTTTCAAGGCTTGAGATAATCAGCAAAAGCTACGAGGATTACCTGCTTGAAAGAATGGGCATGCTGAATGTAGGAAGCGGGGTGGGTCAGTATGTTTAATCTTTTTCGTTTTGAATACCGCAGGCTGTTCCGCAGGATAAGCCTTTACATTTGCATAGGAATCCTCCTTATGATGGTAATGTACGGACTGTTCCTGATGACGATTTCCATCCTGAGCGAAGATCTGGACACTATTTTTGCCATGACTGCATATCAAATGGTTTCATTTACCATTGCGATGTCCAACATTACTATAATAACCGCTGTATTCACATCAATATTCGTATGTGAGGACAGGTCAAAGGGAACAATCAAGACAATACGTTCTCTCGGATACCCCAGATACCAGCTGTTTCTTGCAAAATATGCCGCATCCGCCACAGCGACGGCAATCATGGTTATTTCATCGCTTATGATTTCGATACTCTGCGCGGCAGTCGTCGGAGCAGATTTCAACCCGGTAAAAAACACGACCGATTTTCCGGGGATGGGTTCCTTATTCGGCGGAACAATGAATGTTTTTGTCTATGCAATTTACGAATTTACTGTTATAATGGCTTGCCATTCGCTGTATTTCATGGTTTCCGAGCTTGTCGGTAAAACCGGACTTTCAATAGTAATCAATATATTCGGACCAGGTCTTATATATATTATACTTGCTGTTCTGTACGGCTTTGTTTACACAGTATTCGTTTCTCTGGAGCTGCAGGCTGTAACAGATGTTCTCGAGCAGATAGCGGTACTGTTCACGATGTACTGGCTGCCAACAAGCATAACTACGCTGTTCATTTCTCTTATGGGAACGATGGACGACACGGGCGCGCTGATCGGGGTATTCGTAAACATCGGGTACATTCTTCTTTTCGGCGGGCTGGCACTTCTTATCACATCAAAAAAGCAGGTCAAAAACTGATTATTCAATCGAGTAGGAGGCTACCCATTAATTGAGCAGCCGACCTCTCACACCACCGTGCGTACCGTTCGGTACACGGCGGTTCAATAGTTTGAGTGCAGT
>ONAX01000025.1 GCA_900315875.1 uncultured Eubacteriales bacterium
ACTGCACTCAAACTATTGAACCGCCGTGTACCGAACGGTACGCACGGTGGTGTGAGAGGTCGGCTGCTCAATTAATGGGTAGCCTCCTACTCGATTGAAAACCGACGCTCGCCGTCATTTTGTCACTTTGTTTCCCTCTCCGGCATTTTGTCGCAAGTGACAAAATGCCGCCCCCCCCCATCACCTTTAATATACTAAAAATGTGCGCCCATGTACGCATGGTAGGCGCACTCCTGCAGCGCAGAAAAAACGGGAATGCCGATCTGTATTGATACGACATTCCCATTTTAATTTGTTGTTTCATAGCTCGCACGCTATAATGAGTATTCCGTCCTTTTTGAGCTGTGTGCCTGAATATCCGTTTGAATACAGCACTCGTCCGTTGTCAGTTATCGGTACTGCATTGTCCTCTGCGTTTATATATACCCTCGTTTTGTTGGATTTATTGTAGCACAGGAGCCTCGGGTATTCAGCAAAACGACAGAATTCTATTTCTCCGCTCCGCAGTGAGGATTCGCTGTTACGTATGCTTATCAGAGCCCGTACCTTTTCAAACATTTCGTCATATCTTCCGGCTTCAATATCCTTCCACGGCATGCAGGCACGATTATACGGGTTGAGCTTGCCGTGCATTGCAATTTCCGTTCCGTAATAGATGCAAGGGGTTCCGGGCATGGTCAGAAGTACCGCAAGCTTTTGCAGAAGGACATCCTCATTTGCACAGTGCTCTATGGCGCGGTCTGTATCGTGTGTGTCGAGGAAATTGAACAGAACGTTCGTTACCTGTGACGGGTACAGCGAGCGGCAATAATTGATGGCATACATGAAATCCGTTGAATTCTGGGTCGGCACGCTCCAGAAATTGTCCGAGCAGCTGCAGAACGGGTAATTCATAACGGAATCGTATTCCTTTGAAGTCACCCACGTGAGTGAATCGTTCCATATTTCGCCGAGAAGGAAGATATCAGGCGAAACCTGCTTCAATGCACTGTATACAGAGCGCAGGAAGGTGTGGGAGACCTCATCGCCTACGTCAAAGCGAATGCCGTCTATTTTCCAGACCTTTGCCCAGTGAAGGCATATGTCAGTAAAATAGCTGATTACCTCAGGATTGTTGGTGTTGAGCTTCGGCATGACAGGCCAGAAGGAGAATGAATAAAAACGAGCGTCATCGGTCGGACGTCTGTCATCAGTGAAATTATCGCTGTTTATCATGAACCAGTCGTAGTAGGGGGAAGCCTTTCCGTTTTTGCGCACGTCAAGCCACGGACCGAATTTGTCGCCGCAGTGGTTGAAAACCGCGTCAAGCATTATCCGTATTCCCATAGAGTGTGCTTCTTCGATAAGGGCGATAAGCTCTTCCTCTGTGCCGAAATCCGGGTCTACCATTTTGTAGTCATGCGTGTTGTACTTGTGATTGGAATTGGAAAGGAATATCGGGGTCATGTATATTCCACTGATACCCAGCCTTTTAAGGTAGGGCAGCCTTTCCTTTATGCCGTTCAGGTTGCCGCCGAAGAAATCGTGCCAGCCCGGATCAGAAAACTTTCCCCACGGACGGAATTTATCGTCGTCGGGTGAATCACTGCTGCGGCAGAATCGGTCAGGCATGATCTGATACCATACCGTATCGCGTACCCATTCGGGCGTGCGGATAACATCGGAGGGGTTCAGCCATGGGAATTTGAAAAACTGCTTTGCGCTGATATCGGCTTCTTCAGATGGAGTTATCTTGTTTTCAAATACGGAATATTCCTTTGAGCCGCCCTCGATAACAAAGTAATACATAACTCTCTTGAATTTCGGTACTATTTCAGTGCGCCATATATAATGCTCCGGAAGCTCAATGTACAGATCCATTTCCTTCCGTTCGCCTTCCCAGGCACAGCGGCGCAGCTCATGAATAAAGGGATCCTCCCAGATTATGAAGGCGCGGGTGACATCCTTTGCGGTTTTCAGAGTGATAACGACTGTATCATTATCCACGGCATAGCAGAATTCAGCAGTTGAGCGATGATGGATGGCAGCGGTATTCATAGTAACACTCCTTTATTTTACAATGGCACTTTTCTTCCATTTTTTGCTAGCCCGTAAATACCCATTCCGAATACGACCGCGAACAGGTACGAGCCTAAAACACTTATTACCCACATTGAAAATACAGCGCATGCAGTCGGGAATATGACATCTCCCGCGCCGCGCAGACTTGCAATCAGAACGAGGTTGGTTGTGCGGCCGAGCTCCAGGAAAACATTCATCAGCAGTATATTGCATCCGATGCTTATTATTGCTGCGTCAGATGTGAATATCCCCATCAGCCGGGAGCGCAGCAGCATTCCGACAGCGCACAGAGCCAGAGTGAATATGAGCGAGCGCCCGTATGCCCTGAAGCCCTGGCGGTATGCTTCGTCGTATTTTTTTGCACCGACATAATGTCCGGTCAGTATCTGAGATGCCTGACCGATGGATACGGCGAAAATATAGAAAAACATCGAAATATTCTGCACATAGGTTTTGGCTATCAGCTCATTTTCCGTAAGGCAGTGCAGAACTATAGAGGTTATCACAAGCTGAGACAGGTTATACAGAAAAGTCTCAAGTGCAGAGGGAACACCCACCTTCAGGATGTCAATTATATCTCGTTTGGGGAAGGGCGCAAGCAGGCGGAAAATGGAGGGTTTTTCCACCTTCGTGAAAAGAAATATCAGGAGTATTACAAAGCCTGCGCCCCGGGTTAAGCATGTTGCAATTGCAGCGCCCGTTACTCCGAGGCGCGGCATTCCGAAAAGACCAAGTACGAGAACCATATCAAGAAAGGCATTCGCGACGTTCATTGCAAGCGACAGGTACATCGTAACGCGCGTAAGCCCGTGGTTTCTGATGATGACAGCGGCAGCATTCATGACTGCCTGCATGAAGATAAATCCGCCTACAACCGAAAGGTAGCCGGAGGCGTATTTCATAATATCGTCCTTCGCTCCGATAAGGGCGAGAAGCGGCGTGCTGAAAAATGCGAATACAATGCTGACGATAATTCCGAAGATAAGATTCAGCACCAGCGAAAGCGCAGCAACTCGCGAAGCATCCTCCCTGCGCTCTGCTCCGAGATACTGGGAGATAAGCACAGCTGATGCTCCGGATATTACCGTAAAAACTATTGTGACAATTGAAACAGCCTGATTAGCTGTGTTTACCGATGAAGCAGCCAGATCGTCATACCGGCTGAGAATAAAAACATCGGCAAATCCGAGCAGCATAAAAAGCCCTGTTTCGATAAAAATCGGCCATGCAAGGTCGAACAGCTTCAGCTTTTGCATAATCTGACCTCCGCAGCAATGCAGCACAGGCATGCTGCCAAGCGGTGAATGATAATTGACAAAAATCTTATCAGGTCGGTCGGCTGACTGACAGCGCTGATTCAGCGTGCAGCAAACAGGGTGCAGCGTACAAAAGGGGTATTTCCTTAATTGCAAACGTAGTCTTTATTGTATTATACGATTTTATGTGTTATAATACTAATAGATTTCGACGGGATTTTTGACACAAAACAATCATGTGGTGATTTTTATGTATGCTTATCACGAAACAAAAATTCATGGCAGCATTTCCTTTCCCTACACTCTTTACGGCGTAAGAATACCGGAGGCTTTTGAAAGCTTTCCGCTGCACTGGCACGATGAAATGGAAATAATATATGTCATCAGCGGCAGTGTTGTTGTCAGCGTACAGGGTGACGAATATGTTCTTTCGGACGGAGAGCTTGTATGCATACAGCCGCAGCTGATTCACTCCATTCGGCAGAATGCTGATGAAAAGGCATCATATATAAATATTCTTTTCAGACTTTCTATGCTCGAAAACAGCGGAGCTGATCTTTGCACCGAAAAATTCCTCGACCCGGTTCAGACGCGCAGACTGATGCTGCAAAGATATATTCCGAAGGGACATGAGCTGTGCGAGGATCTCGGGAAATGTGCGCTCAAGCTTATTGATATCAGACTGAGCGGAAACAGCGGAAACGAGCTAATGATAAAAGCTCTGCTCTTTGAGATGCTGCACTATATGAGCAAATGTGCCGAGCCGGAAAATGCAGAGGAATTCCATGTGCGCAGCCTGCACGAAAAGCTGAAAAAGTCGATAGCCTATGTCCAGAGCAATTATGCCGAGGAAATAACCGTTGCAAAGGCGGCGGCAGTGAGTAATTTTTCTCCCGGGCATTTTTCGAGGATGTTCCGCCAGCTGACAGGCTGTTCCTTTACGCAGTATCTGATAAATTACCGGCTTGAAATGGCTGCAAAGTATCTTTCTGAGGGAGAAATGAAGATCAGCGAAATCGCGGTTTCGTGCGGCTTCAATAACCTGTCCTATTTTACGCGTGCCTTTGCGGAAAAATACGGAATGACTCCGAGAAAATATAAGGCGGCAGCGGATGAGTGACAGAAGGAACAGTACAGGCGAAACATTGAGAATCTTTTCATTCCGGCAGCGTCACTCCGCCGGAAAGGAAAAATTTGTATTTCCTATTTAAAAACGCTGTAAAGTGTGATACAATAAATATGGCTTTTATACGGGCTGCCCGTTCGGCAGCAAATAATATACAAATGAGGTCTTGATGATGAACAGAGAATATGATGTTCTTATCGTCGGATCGGGTGCTGCAGGACTTTACGGAGCACTGCAGTTTCCGGAGAATGTTCGCATTCTGATGATATCAAAAAGAGAGCTCACCCTGTCGAATTCTTCCCTTGCACAGGGCGGAGTTGCAGCAGTGCTCGATCTTGAAAACGACGATTACAGCCTGCATATAGAGGATACAATGACAGCAGGAAAGGGGAAAAACGATCCCGAAGCTGTCAATGTGCTTGTCCGCGAAGGTCCCGGCGACGTCAGGAATCTGCGGTCCCTCGGGGTTGATTTTGACCTCAACGACGACGGTACAATGCAGAAAACCCTTGAAGCAGGACACAGCCGCCACAGGATAGTCCATCATAAGGATTCAACCGGCAAGGCTATTGTTGACGCGCTGATATGTAAGGTCAGGGAAAAAAAGAATATCGATATCTGCGACAATACTCTGCTGTATAAGCTGGATCAGACTGAAAACGGTTTTCTGGCAGGACTGCTGACACCCGACAAGGGTTCCGTTGTTGTCGCATGTCACTACTGTATACTTGCAAGCGGCGGTATCGGAAGAGTTTATCAGTACACTACGAATTCAGCCATCGCAACCGGCGACGGTATTACACAGGCATTCATGCTCGGCGCGGAAATCCGCCACCTGAGCTGGATACAGTTCCATCCGACTGCGTTCGCTGCTGAAAACGACAGAGAGCGTTTCCTTATCAGTGAGGCTGTCCGCGGAGAGGGTGCGGTTCTTCTCAACTGCAACGGCGAGCGCTTCTGCGAAAAGTACGATCCGCGCGGTCACCTTGCACCGAGAGATGTCGTTTCCAATGCGATAATGAGGGAATCCGCCGCAACCGGAAGCGAAAAATTCTACCTCGATATAACATACAAGGATCCGGAATTTCTGAAAAATAGATTCCCGATGATATATGAAAACTGTCTTAAGGAGGGTATCGATATTACAAAGGATCGCATACCTGTTTTCCCGTGTCAGCATTATCTTATGGGCGGAATAGATGTTGACCTCAATGCGCGCACAACCGTTGACCGGCTTTATGCAGCCGGCGAGTGCTCACATACCGGTGTACATGGTGCAAACCGCCTTGCAAGTAATTCTCTGCTTGAAGCACTTGTGTTCTCGCGCCGCGCGGCACAGGATATTACAAAACGTCTGAAGCAGGATGAAAACCCGCCCTTCGGAGAGTTTGCACAGTCGGACTGCCTGTCCGGTAGACCGCTGCCGCATGGCTTCCGCACTGAAATCAGGAAGATTATGCAGGAATGCCATTTTGTTATTCCCAATCCAGAAGCAGCGCCCGAGGGTCTTGAAAGAATAAAGGAAATACTGTCCGAGATAATAAGCGGAGGATATGAGATCAACCGCGATTTTGTAGAGGCAAGAAGCCTTGCAACTGTTGCGGCTATCGTACTCAGGGAGGTTATTAAGGAAAATGGTCTTGAATAAATTCTATGTTGATGAGCTTATAAAAAGAGCTCTGCTCGAGGATATCAACTATGTGGATGTTACAACGGATTACCTCATCCCCGAGGATCAGCAGGGAGAGGGCCGTTTTATGGCAAAAGCTGACGGCGTTGTCTGCGGTACTCAGGTAGCTGCAAGGGTGTTTGAGCTTCTTGACAGCGACGTTCAGATCACCTTCCTGAAAAAGGACGGCGAAAAGGTAAGCTACGGTGACGATATCATGCGCCTTTCCGGTAAAACAGCAGCACTGCTCAAGGGTGAGCGCACCGCGCTGAACCTTATTCAGCATATGAGCGCAATTGCGACCGCTGCTGATAGGTATTCGGAAATAGTAAAGGGTACAAACGCTTCTATAGCTGATACCAGAAAGACTATCCCGGGACTTCGTCCCCTGCAGAAATATGCAGTAATGTGCGGCGGCGCAAAAAACCACCGCTATAATCTGTCCGACGCTGCAATGCTTAAGGATAACCACATTGACGCAGCAGGAGGAATTACCGCGGCAATCACAAAGCTTCGCTCAAAGCTCGGTCATATGACGAAGATCGAGGTCGAAACCAGAAATTTTGATGAGCTTCGTGAGGCGCTTGAAGCCGGTGCGGATATCATTATGCTGGACAACATGAGTCCTGAAACAATGAAGGAAGCCGTTGCTATTACCGCTGGCAGAGCTGTGCTCGAGGCTTCGGGCGGCATTACCGAGGAAACCCTTCGCGCCGTTGCCGAAAGCGGAGTGGATATTATTTCCATAGGAGCGCTCACACATTCCGTCAAGGCGTTTGATATTTCGATGTATATTAAGTGACATAGCTATTATATTCCGTTTTTTAAGGGATGTCAGGCAAAGCCCGGCATCCCTTAAAACATAAAAATCTATAATGTAGTGCGCCGCAGGGTATGCGCAACAGAAATATACGGCAAAGACGGAACTGATTATAATAACTGGGATGTTAATTTACGTTATCAAAGGTATGACGGGCACGAAGCGCTCGGCATACCTTTAAAAACATTATCAGTGCGCCGCAGGGTGGCGCACGTATTAGGTGCGAGATTTGTTAGTGCTATTGTAAAACTATCCGGATAGTGATATAATAAAGGATGAATATGAAAAAATGCGGTTTTTCCCGTATTATGGGGAAAGGGGACGAAAATGGATATCAGGGTAGGAGATACGCTCGAAATGAAAAAGGCGCACCCGTGCAAGGGAAAGGATTCGGATAAATTTCTTGTCCTGCGCATCGGTATGGATTTTCGCCTGCGCTGCATGTCCTGTGCGCATGAATTTATGATTCCGCGCTCCCGTGCCGAAAAGAACATAAAACGTATTCTGCGCGGACAGTGACGGCATCTGCGGTTATGTAATACAGCAAAGGGGTTTTTGTGCGGCTATGTTTGATAAGCTGATTGTGTTTGAAACAAAATATGAAGAGCTCAGCGTCAGGCTTTGCGATCCGGCTGTTGCGGCAGATCCGGAAAAGTATACCGCTGCCCTGAAGGAACTCAAGGAGATAGAGCCTGTTGCGGCGGCGTATAAGGAATATAAGAAATGCTGCGCCGAGCTTGAGGAAGCGCGTCAGATGCAGGAGGCAGAAAAGGATCCGTCTCTGCTGGAAATGATTTCCGAAGAACTGCGCGATCTTGAACAGAAACAGGAAAGCCTTAGCGAACAGCTTAAAGTATTAATGCTGCCGAAGGATCCCCTTGATAATAAAAACGTTATTATAGAGATACGCGGCGGCGCCGGCGGCGAGGAGGCGGCTCTGTTTGCTGCGGTACTTTACCGTATGTATACGATGTACGCGGCGAAGCAGGGCTTTGTTGCGGAAATGCTGTCTGCAAACGAAACCGAGCTCGGCGGCTTCAAGGAAGTCAGCTTTATGCTCAGCGGAAGCGGCACCTATTCGCGTCTGAAATTTGAAAGCGGAGTTCACCGCGTTCAGCGTGTGCCGGATACAGAAACTCAGGGTCGTATCCATACCTCGACGGTTACTGTTGCGGTTCTGCCTGAGGCGGAGGAGGTAGAGTTGACGATTGACCCGAAGGATCTGAAAATAGATACATTCCGTTCAAGCGGCGCCGGCGGTCAGCATATCAATAAGACTGAATCCGCAATAAGAATAACCCATATTCCGACAGGTACAGTCGTTGAATGTCAGGATGAAAGAAGCCAGTATAAAAACAAGGACAAGGCTATGCGTGTACTGCGTTCGAGACTTCTCGACGCCGAGCGTGAACGCCGCCATGAGGAGGTCGCAGCCGACAGACGCAGCCAGGTCGGTACAGGTGACCGCAGCGAGAGAATACGTACCTACAACTATCCTCAGGGACGTGTTACCGACCACCGTATAGGGCTGACGCTTTATAAGATAGACGATATTCTGAACGGAAATCTTGATGAAATAATAGATGCGCTTACAGCGGCAGACCGTGCCCGGAAGCTCAGCGAGCAGTAAAAGGAGTTGAATTTTCATGTCGATGTATACAGGACGACCGACCGCGGATAAAGTTCTTATTGCAAGGGTAATAATTGCGTTTTTGTTGCTTATTCTGTGCGGAAACCAGATTTACTGGGGTATCAGGATGGTAATGTCAAACACCGTACCGCCTACGGTCATAGTTAACGGAGATTATTCAAAAATCACCTCAAATGAAGAGGTTCAGGGTACGATTGACAATATCGTATATGAATATCATGGCGACGATGTATTGAACGGCCAGGCTGTAAGGTATTATCTTTCGAAAACAGCAGACAGACGCCTGATTAGCATAAGAGTTATTGATGGAAGCCAAATGGATTCCCAACTTAATGCTCTGAAGAGAGGAGAGATTCAGGACGTTGATTACAGAGGCCGCGTCCATGATATGAAGGATCTGAACAAGAGCATGCTCAATCTGCAGATCATTGCAGACAGAGTAATATCACTAAATGATGTTGACGGCGGTACCCAGTATGCTATGGTTCCATATGTAATCGATGTTGTTGACAGGAATGCTACGATCGATACGCGATCTATTGTGTTTACATTTGTCGGCGCAGCGCTGGCTCTGATTGCTGCATTTCTTGTAATTAGAAAGCCGCTGAAGCTGATAATCGAATCTTACAGATCGAGAAAAGGCACATATGAGTCGGAGCGAAAGGTGACTCTGGATGATCTTGTCTTTGAAAACGAAGGTTACTATGAAGGACTGAAAGAGGGAGAAAATGAATTTTTCGTCAATACGGAATATAATATCCGCAACGAGGGCGATACTGAAGCAATAAGGGATCGCCGCAAGGCAGATGCTGCAAGGTCTGAAGGCGGATCGGAAGCAGACAAAGCCGGGAGTCAAGCAGACGGACAGGCTCA
The DNA here is from genome assembly GCA_900315875.1 of uncultured Eubacteriales bacterium. GTDB lineage: Bacteria > Bacillota > Clostridia > Oscillospirales > Acutalibacteraceae > UBA1213. The sequence goes on from ONAX01000025.1 coordinate 9,457, forward strand.
GACGAAGCCTGAGCCTCAGGGAGAAATATCATACTATAAAAGCGACGTCAGTGAGGACGGTAATTTCTTCATTGATGATAAGCCCGGCGGATACAGAAGAAGATACTGAGAAGGAAGAATATGGAAACAAAGCTTTTAAATGCGTCACAGCTTGATGTTGCTGCGCATATCATAAAAAATGGCGGCGTTGTCGCAATGCCGACAGAAACTGTCTATGGACTGGCCGCAAATGCATTGAACGGAGCCGCGGTGGAAAAGATCTTTGCGGCAAAGGGAAGACCGGCGGATAACCCATTGATCGTTCATATATCCGAACCGTCGCAGCTTGATTCTCTTGTGAGTGAGGTGCCGCAGAAAGCAAGAATGCTGAGCGATGCATTCTGGCCGGGTCCGCTTACAATAATACTGCCGCGCAGTGATGTTATCCCGCAGCAGGTCAGTGCAGGACTCGACACAGTTGCTGTGCGCTGCCCGTCGCATCCAATTGCAAGAGAACTGATAAGGCTTTCGTACCCTCTGGCGGCGCCGTCGGCAAACCTTTCCGGAAGCCCCAGCCCGACAACGGTGCAGCATGTAATAGATGATATGAACGGACGTATAGATGCAATAATTGACGGCGGTGACTGCGCGGTAGGCGTTGAATCAACTGTAATCACCCTTGCAGGTGACGTTCCGAGGCTTTTGCGTCCGGGCGGAATAACACATGAACAGCTCGAGGCTGTAATCGGTACCGTCGAGGTAGACAAGGCGGTTGTAAATCCACTTCCCGAGGGTGCGCAGGCAGCAAGCCCCGGTATGAAATATAAGCACTATTCGCCGAAAGCTGACGTTATCCTGATAAACGGAACGGAACAGCAGTTTATCGACTATGTGAATTCCCACTCAGCAGACGGAACCGCTGCTCTTTGCTGCAGCGAGGATGTCGGTGCCCTCAGGGTGCCTTATGAGGTTTTAGGGGATATTGATGATATGAGCGAGCATGCACGCAAGCTTTTTTCAGCTCTGAGAAAAGCGGACGAAAGGGGATGGCGTACAGTATATGCGCGCTGTCCGGAAAAGAGCGGCGTAGGTCTTGCCGTATACAACCGTATGGTTCGTGCGGCAGGCTTTGAAATAATTGAATTGTGAGGTGAGCTATGAAGGTAATAGGACTGACCGGACAGACCGGAGCGGGAAAAACTGCAGTTGCAAAAAAACTGCGCAGTCTTGGCTGCGGTATTGTTGACGCCGATCTTGTTGCAAGAAAGGTTATGTCTCCCGGGTCAAAATGTCTTGCAGAGGTTGCTGAGTATTTCGGAAAGGATATTATCCAGAGTGACGGCAGCTGCAACCGTGAGCTGCTTGCTTTGCGCGCCTTTGCCGACGAAGAAAGTACTGCCCGTCTGTCATCTATAACACACCCGTATATTATTTCCCGTACAAAGGAATATCTGCAGGAGCTTGAAAATAAACATTATGAGGTAGCTGTTTTCGATGCACCGCAGCTTTTTGAAAGCGGCGGAGACAATCTGTGCAGCGTTATTATAGCCGTAACAGCCCCGAAGGAAGTCAGACTGAACCGCATAACAGAGCGCGACGGAATTACCCGTGAGCAGGCGCTGATGCGTATGAACGTCCAGAAGGATGAATACTTCTACACTGAAAGAGCTGACTACGTTATCGACGGCGGAAAGCCCATGAAGGATGTTGAGGCGGCGGCAGAGGCTGTGCTTGAGAAGATCAGGGACGGTGCCGGCGGAAAAGGTGAAAGGATGAGCAGAAAAAAGAAAAAAAATAAGAGCCTGTCCGTCAGGATTCTAACGGTTTTTGGTATTCTTTTTCTGATAGCGGTGCTGTCGGTGGCGTTTGCTCTTCTGATCCGCGGCGGCAACGAGAAGTATACATATTCAAGCTATCCGCTGAAATACTGCGATCAGGTTGAGCAGGCGGCAAAGAAATACTGCGTGAGCAAATACCTGATATATGCCGTTATAAAAACGGAAAGCAATTTTGACCCTGATGCCGAATCTTCTGCCGGTGCAATAGGACTGATGCAGATAATGCCCGTGTCCTTCAACTGGATACAGGAAAATCACCTCGACGATCACGACCCGTCAGCTACCTTTGAGGATCTTAAGGATCCGGCTCTGAATATTGACTATGGTACGCATATGCTGAGTCTGCTGATTGAAATGTACGGTAATGAAGAAACTGCAATATGCGCTTATAACGGGGGACTGGGCAATGTCAACCGCTGGCTCGAGGATGAAAACTTCTCCTCCGACGGAAAGACGCTGAAGCTTGTGCCCTATAAGGAGACTGCCGACTACCGCAGCAAGGTAATGCGGTATGAGAGCATATATAAAAAGCTGTACGGGGAAAATGATGAGGAATTGTACCTCGTCTATCCGCAGAAGTACCGCAGCCTCGTTGAGGCAGCATCCGAAAAATACGGTGTGGACAAGTATCTTATCTACGGCGTAATAAAAACCGAAAGCAATTTCGACCCGGATGCGGAGTCTCCCGTGGGCGCACTTGGACTTATGCAGATAATGCCCGTGTCATTTGAATGGCTGCAGCAGATGTACGGTGACGAACACGAAAATTATTCGAGCTTCGAGGATATGAGAAATCCTGAGGCGAATATCGATTTCGGAACGCATATGCTGAAGATACTTATCGATATGTACGGCAACGAGGAGACGGCTGTTTGCGCTTATAACGGCGGCATCGGCAATGTCAACCAGTGGCTTGAAGATGAAAACTATTCCTCCGACGGCAAAACGCTGGACGTTGTGCCATATGAGGAAACCTCCAATTATCGTGAAAGGGTAATCGGAAGCAGGGATATATACAGGGAGCTTTATAGTAATCCCGAAGATGAAACCAAAAAATCAGAGTAAAATTTGAATAAGAAATCATAAAGAAAGAGAGGACAAATTACAATGAGTGAAGAAAAGAAAGAAAAAAGCGCGTCTGCGCTGCTGAAGGAAAAGCTGTTTGCTTCAAAAAAGCAGGGCTGCCTGAAGGTTTCGGGCGAGGAACTGGAGGCTGCTGACAGCTTCTGCGAGGAATACAAGAATTTCCTCGGAAAGGCAAAAATCGAGCGCGAGGCTGTAGCCTACGCCATTGAGGCTGCAAAGAAGGCAGGCTTTGAGGAATTCGACCGCACAAAGACCTACTCTGCAGGCGACAGGGTTTATGTTAATAACCGCAATAAGGCTGTAATGCTGGCTGTTATCGGTAAAAAGGGAACAACAGAGGGCGTTCGCCTCGGAATTGCACATATCGATTCCCCCCGTCTTGATCTCAAGCCCGTTCCGCTTTATGAGGCAAATAATCTTGCACTTTTCAAGACACATTACTACGGCGGTATCAAGAAATATCAGTGGCCGACGGTTCCGCTTGCACTGCACGGCGCAGTTGCCCTGAAGGACGGTACAACGATCAATGTCGTTGTCGGTGAGGATGAAAGCGATCCATGCTTTGTTGTAACAGATCTTCTTCCGCACCTTGCCGATGAGCAGATGACCGCAGTTATGAGAAAGGCTTTCAACGGCGAGCATATGAATGTTCTCGTCGGCAGCAGACCCTTCAATGATGATGAGGAAAGCGAAGCAGTAAAGCTCAATATCATGAACATTCTTTTTGAAAAATACGGCATTACCGAAAATGATTTCCTGTCCGCTGACCTTACGATGGTGCCTGCAGGAAACGCAAGGGATCTCGGCTTTGACCGCTCTATGATCGGTGCATACGGACACGACGACAAGGTCTGCGCATATCCTGCTCTTATGGCGGCACTTGATGCAAAGACCCCTGAAAAGACCATTATTGCCGTTCTGACCGACAGAGAAGAAATCGGCTCCGACGGAAATACAGGAATGAAATCCACCTATATGGCAGATTTTGTATCCGACCTTGCTGCTGCAGACGGAATGCAGCTTCGGCATGTAATGGCACAGACTACATGCCTGTCTGCTGATGTTAATGCAGCCTTTGACCCGACCTACGCTTCGGCATTTGAAGCAAACAATTCCTGCTATATCAACTGCGGTGCTGTAATTACAAAATATACCGGCAGCGGCGGAAAGTATTCCACATCCGACGCCTCAGCTGAGTTCATGGCAAAGGTCAGAAAGGTTCTGGACGATGCTGATGTTCTCTGGCAGACCGGCGAGCTGGGCAAAGTTGACGGCGGCGGCGGCGGAACAATTGCAAAGTACGTCGCAAACCTCAATGCTGACGTTGTTGACCTGGGTGTTCCGGTGCTTTCAATGCATGCTCCGATGGAGGTTGTATCCAAGCTTGACGTATATGAGACATACCGCGCACTGTATGAATTCTACATGCAGTAAGGTTAGTTGTTTTTCACAGTAATTTTGTTTTTTAGCGTCGCGGACAGTTGATTTTTCCGTTTTTTAGTCGGCAAAATCGGATGAACCCAATAAAATATTGACTTTTTGGGCGGATTGTATTATTATTACTTGAGAATGATTAATTCTATTTAATTTACAAAAAGTCTGAAATTGTTGAAATTATACAACGATTCGTCGTATTATCGGGCTTTTGATTGTCAATATTACCGAATTACTGTATGCGGATACTCATACGATCATTATTAGGAGTGTTGTGGCTTGGAAAAATTCGTGATAAACGGCGGCAATAAACTTCACGGTACCGTAAGAATCAGCGGTGCAAAAAATGCCGCAGTTGCCATTATCCCCGCAGTTGTTTTGTCTGACGGAATCTGCCGTCTTGAAAATATTCCCAATATACAGGATGTCAATCTTATTGCAAGAATACTTGAACAGATGGGTGCAAGGGTCTCAAAGCCTGAAAAGGATGTTATCGAAATAGACCCCCGCGGAATCCGCGAACCTATCGCAACATATGATCTTGTCCGTCATATGAGAGCTTCCAGCTACCTTCTCGGTGCGCTTCTCGGCAAGTTCTCGCGTGCAGAGGTTGCTCTTCCCGGCGGATGTGATTTCGGCGTACGTCCTGTTGACCAGCACCTCAAGGGCTTTGCCGTTCTCGGAGCAAAGCATTCCATAGAGGGCGGAATGATTAAAGTTAAGGCTGACAAGCTTGTCGGCGGTCATGTATATCTCGATGTTGTGTCTGTAGGCGCAACCGTAAACATAATGCTCGCAGCTGTAAAGGCTCAGGGCAGAACCACTATCGAAAATGCCGCAAAGGAACCGCATATTGTTGACCTTGCGAATTTCCTTAATTCAATGGGTGCGGATGTACGCGGAGCTGGTACTGATGTAATAAAGATCAACGGCGTTTCCCGTCTCGGCGGAACGGCATATTCCATCATCCCCGACCAGATCGAAGCCGGCACATATATGGCTGCGGTTGCCGGTGCGGGCGGCGATGTTACCATTACAAACGTTATCCCCAAGCACCTTGAATCAATCACAGCAAAGCTCAGAGAAATGGGCGTTGTAGTTGAGGAATACGATGAGGCGGTTCACGTTGTACGTGAGGGCAGACTCAGACGCTGCAATGTAAAGACCATGCCTCACCCGGGCTTCCCGACTGATATGCAGCCGCAGATAGCTGCTATTCTTTCCACAGCAGACGGTACCAGCATTGTCAACGAAGCAGTCTGGGACAACCGCTTCCGCTATGTGGAGGAGCTTTGCCGCATGGGTGCGGTTATCAATGTTGAAAACAGCCTTGCAATAATCGAAGGCGTTCCTCAGCTTACCGGTGCACCTGTAAAGGCTACCGACCTGCGTGCAGGCGCTGCAATGATTGTTGCGGCTCTCGGAGCAAAGGGAACCACACAGATAGAGGATATTTACCACATAGAACGCGGATACGAGGATGTCGTGGAGAAATTCCAGGGCATAGGCGCTGATATCAAGCGAGTATATACCAGTGACCCCGTTGTAAGAACGGCGTGAATTCAGTTACAGGGAAGCCTGAAAATGGTTTCCCTGTTTTTGCGGTTATATTTATTCAGCTAAAGGAATGATCCTATGACAAGACTTTACCCGCTTTTCAGCGGCAGCTCGGGAAACTGCTATTATCTCGGCAGTGCGGACAGCGGCATTCTTATTGATGCCGGCAGAAGTGCAAAGCAGATAGAAGCTGCTCTCTGCGATAACGGACTTAGCCCCGACAGGATACGTGCGATTTTTGTAACACATGAGCACAGCGACCATGTGCAGGGGCTGCGTGTGTTCGCGTCAAGACATAAGCTGCGCGTTTATGCATCCCACGGAACTGTTGCCGCGATGAGGGATAAGGGCATAATTAATGAAAAGGTCGATATTGTCCCCATAGGGCTGCAGAGCATTGAGACAGATGCGGCATGTGTTACGCCATTCAGGATATCGCACGACTGTGCCGAGGGCTTCGGCTATGTTGCAGAAACTCCGGATGGCCGTAAAACGTGCTTTGCAACCGATACCGGAGTTCTGACTCGGGAAATGATGGATGCCATAAGCGGCTGCGATACTGCAGTTCTTGAATCGAACCATGACGTGAACATGCTCGAATGCGGTGCCTATCCATATATTCTGAAGCAGCGTATTCTTTCGGATCACGGTCATCTGTCAAATGATGCATGCGCTGACGCTGCCGCAGAGCTTGTGCGCAGCGGAACGACAAGATTTGTTCTGGCTCATCTAAGCCGGGAAAACAACCTTCCGGAGCTTGCAATGCAGACATCTCTCTGCACGCTGCTTGCCGGAGGAATGAAGCAGAATATAGATTTTACTCTCACCGTTGCCCGTGAATCCGGAAACGGCATGATAATGTACTGAGGTGTATTGTGCAGAAAATAACTATACTGTGCATAGGCAAGCTGAAGGAAGGCTATCTTCGCGATGCATGCGCTGAATATGCAAAAAGACTGTCGCGTTATGCGGATTTCAAAATAGTTGAGCTTGACGAGGAACGCCTGCCGGAATCCCCGTCGCCGGCGCAGATTGCTTCCACAATCCGTAAGGAGGGGGAGAGGATAATCTCAAAGATACCCCAGGGCGCAACGGTTGTTGCGATGTGCATAGAGGGAAAGCAGCAAAGCTCGGAGCAGCTTGCGCGCACGCTGCAGGATTATGCCGTCGGAGGCGGCAGCTCCGTGGTATTTGTAATAGGCGGTTCGTGGGGGCTTTCCGACGATGTGAAAAGCCGTGCGTCTCTTCGGCTTTCGATGTCAAAAATGACATTCCCGCACCAGCTTGCACGGGTCATGCTGTGCGAGCAGATATACCGGGCTTATCAGATAAACAGCGGAGGAAAGTACCATAAGTGACCGGTTCACAAAAAATTAACACTCCCGATATAAAAAATTTACATAAAACCATATAAAATGATAAATATTTAAGGCACAATGAAAATATAGCATTGTGCCTATTTTTTAACAACAATTTTATTTTATATATTGAAAATCGTACGAATTTTTGCTATAATTGAGAGGTATAAATAGGGGGTGTAACAATGGAATCCTTTTCACAGTTGTATACCAGAAAAATAGTGGATTCTATTCTGCACGGTCTTGAATTACGACATAGCAGCATTTTGTTTGTCAAGCATTACAATACTCTTTCGGTTCCGGTTGATGCCATTGAGGAGGCGGTTGAACGAAGCGGAAACAATATTGAGCTTTTGTATCACGAATTCAACGCCAGCAGGATGCAGGAGGCTTATGAGCCTTTTCTCGGATGGGTGAAGCAGCTTTATTTCAAATTCTACAGCGAGATTCCGATCGATGAATTTCTGGAAAGATCAGACGTTTATTATCTCAGCCGTTCAACTCTGAAAACCTATCTTACAACCGGCGAATGTGAGCGTACAGAAGAAATTATCGTCTCTGAGCTTGAATACGAAAGACGTCAGTTTGCACATTCACTTGTGAGCATATTGTCATATATTTCTCAGGAGCATACTCTTTTCTTTGTCCTTAACAGACTTCATCTGGCAGAAAACAGTACGCTCAATTTCCTGTTGCAGTTTATGGGAAAAAGCTACAACAATATTTCCTTGCTTGCAAACTATAATGAAGCATATGTAACCCCTGCTTATACAATCGATATCTGGTCACAGCTTGTTCAGGAGCTGGAGGACAGAAATTATATGCTGGACTGGAATATCCAGGATCCGCAGGCGGATATAAATATCACCGAAAGCTTCGAGCCTGTTATTCCGGATTTTGACGATTACCTTATCAAGGCTAACAATATGATACTTACGCTTGCTACCCAGCAGGCTATGTACTATCTCGATATAATTAATAACCGTGTAGTTGCCGAAAAGGCAAACCTCTCAACAAAACAGCTTGCGCGCTTCTATATTCTTTACGCACAGGCAGCAACCTATGAGGGAGATTATACGACCGCACTTATCATGTGCGATAAGCTGAAAAACATAAACAACAAGCACCCGAATATCAGATACACATTCTATTACCACTACCTGATGACGGTCTGCGAGGTTTACGGCGGTCAGGGTAACCTTGCGCGTAAAAATGCCGATAAGTGCATGAAGATAGCTAAGAAGAGCGGATCCGAAAAATATATCGTATTCGCTACCGTGCTCGACTACATGGTTAAGCTCGACGGCTGGCAGAGCGTGTATCTCTGGGACAGAATCGACGAATCCAAGAGTATTGAAAAATTCAGGGATCAGGCAATAAAGTACAAGCTTTACAATCACCTGGCTCATATCATATTCTTCGGCTGCGGCAACTCAAAGGAAAGCTATAACGGCGATACGAATAAGATTGAAAATCAGGAAAGCTTCGTCGAGGCTATGAATATTGCCAAGATGCTCAAAAACGAGCGTCTTATGATTGCAGCATGGAAAAAGAATGTATTCCTGGCACAGGGCTTCGGCTACTATGCATATGTTGACTATTACTATAAGAAATGCCTTGAAATCATTGAAAAGCAGAATGATAAGGAAGAGGAGGCAGGTATTTACAACGGCCTCGGCTTCAACAGAATCGTAAGCGAGCAGTTCACGCTTGCAAATGATTACTTCAACCGTGCGCTGGTTCTCTTCTTCAAGCTCAAGGATTCCTACTATGTCGCAGAGACACTGTACAATATGGCGACAAATGCTATCCTTGCAGCAAATTACGATATTGCCTACGGTTACCTGCTGCATGTTCTCCAGCTTCTTGATTCCGTCAAGATGCACCGCATGAGGATATGTAACATTTCCAAGGTTTACGGTATGATCGTATACTGCAGCTACAAGATGGGCATAGAATATAATGCGCATTTCTATCTCAATAAGATGGAAAGAGTGCTTTACCATCTGATGCACTGCGACGGTGAGCCGAGCTACTTCCTGTGGGATGACGATATGTTCTTCTACTATTTCGTCAGCGGTCTGCTGGAAAAGGCTGAAAACCCGGAAAAGGCTCAGCAGTATATGGATAAGGCAAAATATCACATGTTCCGTTCCGAGGGTCTTCTGTTCTTTGCATATGCTATGTTTGCAGAGGAACAGTATGACATGTATATGAATGCCGGTGAGCCTAAGAAGGCCGAGGAGGTACTCGAGGGCGCTATTGAATTCTGTAACCGCAAGGGCTACAAGCATAAGGAAGAAGTGCTTTTTGCAAAGCTGCATAAGCAGTCGCTTATCGAAAAGCATGTTTCCCTGCCCCTTACCAGCGTAACAAAGTATCAGATTGAAGAGCTTGCAGAGCTGTCCGAAATGAAAATGCTGCTCTCTGACAAGACGAAGGGTATAAACTTCCTCGTAGCATGGCAGGAGCTTCTCAATAAACCGCATCAGACAGTTGATTCCATTATTGAGGATTCAATGATAACGATGCAGAATAACTATAATGTAGATTTCATAATCTATGTTGACATAATCGATCATAAGCCTGTTATCCGCTATAACGGCGGCGAGCATGAGCTGACGTCTGAAATGCTTCAGGGTATCTGCAATTATCTCAGAAAGCATAAGAAGGAATTTGTTGCAAGCCGCTATGACAGAGAGTTCTATGAATATACTCCTCTGCTGCAGCTGTTCGGCGTAAACAATCTCATTTCCTTTGCTTGCGTTCCGATCACAAACGGCGACGAGCTTTCGGGCTTCATGCTTGCATGTATAGAGCTGCACGAGAATATGACGGGCAACCTGATTTTCCTCGACCGAAACGACCTGACGATCTTCAAATTTGCTCTGCGCCAGATGAACGATACAATTTACCGTCTGAAGGCAAGAGACGAGATCAGCGCAATGAACCTGAAACTCCAGCAAAGCGCAGTAACGGATCTGCTGACAGGTCTGTTCAACAGACAGGGCTTTACAAAGCAGATAGAGGATCATTCTGCTATGGTCGCTCTTGGCAAGTCCAGAAATGTACGCGCGTGTGTGCTGTATCTTGACCTTGATAACTTCAAATTCTGCAACGATACATACGGCCATGCCGTTGGTGACGTCGTGCTGAAGGAGTTCTCGCGTCTTTGCGAAAGAGTTGTCGGCAAGAAGGGCTACATTGTCCGTTACGGCGGCGACGAATTCCTGATCGTACTGCCAGAATACGGTGTGGATCAGGGCGAGCAGACCGCAAAGGACGTGTATGTCGAGCTTGCTAATTCCTCGTACTTCATACCGCAGATTGAAGAAACCATCCACTCAGAAGCTAACATCCCTGAGGAGCACAGGATTTCGGTATCTATCGGTGTTGCTGAAATGGAGGTATACGACCAGGATAATATGAATACTGCGCTCAAACATGCAGATACAATGCTTTACGCTATTAAGAAAAGCGGAAAGTCAAATTATGCAGTCTGGAAAAAAGAAAATGTCAGCTGCGATCTTACGGAAGAAACAGCCGACAAATAATTTAATAAACAAACTTGCCATCGCTTTGGCTTTGTCAGAGCGATGGTATTTTTTATGAGAAATGGTATAGACCGGAAAATGAACTTTTCCGCAGAGAGAATGATCTGATGCTGACTGAAAATACAAATCAAAAAGCCGCTCCCGTGTGAGAGTGGCTTTTCTGCAGTGTGATAATTGATTATTTGCCGAGGAAGGCAGCGCCGATGATGCCGGCATCGTTGCCAAGCTCTGCAGCGCAGATAACTGTCTGCTTGTTGTTATGCTTGGTGTATCTGTTCTGCTCTACGATCCTCTTGACGGGCTCGATTATGTAATCGCCCTGACGGCTGATGCCGCCGCCGATGCAGAGGATCTCCGGCTGGAATACGTTGACAATGTTTGTAATACCGCAGCCGAGATAATCGATATACATGTCGATAACAGATTTTGCAAGCGGGCAGCCCTGCTGAGCAGCGTCAAATGCGGTCTTTCCGGTGATCTTGGAAAGGTCGCCGTCGATGCTCTGATAGAGCAGGTAGTTCGGAGCCTGCTGGATTGAGCAAGCTTCCTTTGTCATGTTGATAAGACCTGTTGCGGAGGAATAAGCCTCCCAGCAGCCTCTGCGTCCGCATGTGCACAGACGGCCGCCGTGCTGGATAACGGTGTGTCCAACCTCGGCGCCTGCAAAGTTAGAGCCGCTGTAGATCATGCCGTCGATGATGATACCGCCGCCGACGCCGGTGCCGAGGGTGATCATAACTGCATCGTTAGCATCCTTGGCAGCGCCTACGCAGTACTCGCCGTATGCAGCAGCATTAGCATCGTTTTCTACGTAGATCTTAACGCCGAGACGTTCTTCCATCATTCTTACGATCTCCCAGTTATGGAAGCCGAAGTTATTAGCGAATTCGATAACACCCGTTTCGCTGTTAACAGCGCCGGGAGCGCCGATACCGATATACTGAACATCATCCTTTGTGATGCCTGCATTCTGGAGAGCCGAAAGAGCTACCGCAGCCATATCATCGCATATAGCTTCCTGAGTACGGGGAGTGCTGGTTTTGCAGCTTGCCTTGACAACGATCTTGCCGTCTTCATCTACAACGCCGGCAACTATATTGGTGCCGCCGAGGTCGATTCCTAAATAGTACATAGTGATTGCCTCCAATAAAAAAATTCCTGCGTATATTATAACATATAGTATAAATTAATAAAAGTAAATTCTTAAAATATTTTATTTTTTACACTTTGCACTAACATGAGTGTTTGTTGATGGTAATTTTGCCGAATTCGCAGAGAAGAATAATCACTCAATTCAAGAAAAAAGTAGTTTTTTACGGGCTTTTTACTCAAAAAAGCAGGAAATAGTGTTGCTATTTTTTCAGACAGCGCTATTTTATCCGGAACTCAGCTTTTTTCCAGAAAATGCAGCAGGAACTTTTGCGCAAGGCTGTCAGGCTTTATTGCACATTTTGCCTGCTCTCTTGTAAACCATTGAGCCAGGTCAATTTCTCGATTGTTGATGCCGCTGAGATCATCGCTTTCAGCCGTGCAGGAAAAATTTAGCATAAGAGTTTCGGACGGAGGAAAGTATTCGCTTTTGTTGAATGTAATGTCGTGCACACGCAGACCCGTTTCCTCCATTATCTCGCGCCGCACGGCATCCTCTGCGCCCTCACCCTTGTTGATATATCCTGCGACAAGAATGTTATGCGGCTTTGAGTACTGCTGAATAAGAAGAATGCGGCTATTGTCGGGGCTTTGGACGATCATGCTGACAGCTGTGCTGTAAATCGGGAAGACAAATTTTGCACATTTTTCGCAGTATGGGATTTCGCCCTCTCCCTCCAGCGGACGAATAATAAGCTCTGTTCCGCAGCTATAGCAGTATTTCATAATAACCTCCGGTTGAAATGTTAAAAGTAGCAGCTATGGAAAAACGGTCCGCATATGCGAACCGTCCGGTATGTACTGATTTGTTATCAGAGCTCTGCGATTACCTCGACCTCGCAAAGAACATTCTTCGGGAGTGTCTTTACTGCAACGCAGGAGCGTGCAGGCTTGCTTGTGAAGTAGTTGCCGTAGATCTCGTTGAATTTGCCGAAATCGTTCATATCAGCAAGGAAGCAAACAGTCTTGACAGCCTTGTCGAGGCTTGAGCCGGCTTCTTCCAGAACAGCCTTGAGGTTTTTCATAACCTGCTCTGTCTGACCCTCGATTGTGTCTGACTCAACGTTGCCGGTTGCGGGATTGATTGCTATCTGACCTGATGTAAAAACAAGTCCGCCGACCTTGATCGCCTGAGAATAGGGACCGATTGCATCGGGGGCATTTTTTGTGTAAACCTTTTCTGACATAGTAATTCCTTCTTTCAGTTGATTATGAATATATTAACGGTCATTGACCGTGGTCAGGCTGTTATTCCTTGAAGTAAAGACCGATGGAGAGTATAAGCAGGTCGTCGTCGTTCCAGATTACAAACGAACCGCTGTAATCGGTGCTGTAGACATATTCCTTTATATTGTCGTGAACCTCGTCATAGTCAAATTTTCTTTCAAACCTCAGCTGTACAAGGTTTACACCGGTTTCGATCTGTCTTTCTATTTCCTGAGATACAAGATTTGTTTCTCCTGCGCGGACTATCCCGCCATTTGCGCGGAAATAATTACTGCCGGTGCTGTTGCCGTCGGCCGGAAGTTCTTTGCTGACTTCGTGTTCGCTGAGTAGAGACATTTCTTCTGCCGTAATGTACATGCAGTTATGCAGGATATACGGTTTTCCGAATTTATCGACCTCGTCGATATCGTCCCATGTGACATCGATATATTTCTCGCTTCCGTCAATATCAGGCAGCCGGGACCATATATGAGTATCGGAAACGACATCCTCGTATTTAATGCCAAGTTCATCCAGAATGTAATCCATTGCGTAGACGTATCCCTGACATACAGCCTCATGGTTGACAAGAGCGCCGTACAGATCATAGATATGGCTGTTGCTTTTGTCAGCATCCTCAGTTGAAGTGTACCTGACCCGGCTGATAAGCTCGTCGTGAACACACAGCACGGATTCCCATTCGTCTGCGTACTGCGGGATACTGGAAACAATATCCTTTACTTCCTTGTCAATCAGTCTGCGCTGCTGGTTGTTTTCTTCGGCATCGGGGAGATACGTGAATTCGTACATTCTTTTGTCGGAGATGCCGGGCTCTGATACAACAAAGGTATTGACCCAGTAGCATCTGCGACATACATCGTTCCATTCAAGCTCTCTGCCGCCGGAGATCACTATTCTCTTTTCGAGCCTTTGCAGATATGTTTCAAGCTGGAGTATGGTTGCCTTCGGATTATCCTCGTTCCATTCAATTGTCGGATAGCTTGCCCAGAAGCATTCTTCATCCTGCAGCAGATCAAGCACTGACGTGCAGCCGGACGATAAAAGCAGGGATGCCGAAATTATCATGGTCAGAGCTGTCCTGACAACTGCTGAAGATGATTTCCGATGCAAGCCGACCACTCCTTATCACTGAATAATACGATAGCCCTTTTTGGTGAGTTCGTCCTTTATCTTTTCAATATGCTCGTGATTTCTTGTTTCCAGTGACAGACGCAGGTAGCAGGAGTTTATGTCTGTATTGAGGTCTGCTCTGTCGTGGCTTACTGCTACAACGTTTGCGCCGAGCTTGGATATGATCCTCGATACAGCGGCAAGCTCGCCCGGCTTGTCTGTCAGAGATATTGTGAATTCAGCAAGTCTGCCGGTTTTCTGCAGACCTCTGTCAATAACTCTTGAAAGAATAGTAACGTCGATATTACCGCCGGAAACAAGGCAGCATACCTTTTTGCCCTTGATCGGGAATTTGTCAAACAGTGCAGCTGCAACGGATACAGCGCCTGCGCCCTCGGAAATAAGCTTCTGCTTTTCCATAAGGCTGAGGATTGCAGTTGCAACCTCGTCGTCGGTGACTGTCATTATTTCATCAACGTATTTGCTGCACAGATCGAATGTAAGCTCGCCCGGGGTCTTGACCGAAATACCATCGCAGAAGGTGTTTACTGTCGGCAGAGTTTCGATAGCGCCGTGTGCGATTGAAAGATACATCGAAGGTGCGCCGGCGGACTGTACGCCGTATACCTTTACGTTTGGGTTGAGTGATTTTATAGCATATGCAACGCCGCTGATAAGACCGCCGCCGCCGATCGGAACAATAACAGCCTCAACATCCGGCAGCTGGTCGAGAATTTCAAGACCGATCGTGCCCTGTCCGGCGATGACCATTTCATCGTCAAAGGGGTGGATGAAGGTTGCTCCGGTTTCCTTCTGCAGCTCTACTGCCTTGTCGTGAGCGTCGTCGTAGGTGCCCTCTACAAGCACAGCCTCTGCGCCGTAGCTTTTTGTTGCTTCGACCTTGGAAATAGGTGCTCCGTTAGGCATGCATATCTGAGCGTTGATACCATAGCGCTGAGCTGCAAGAGCCACGCCCTGTGCGTGGTTGCCGGCGCTGCATGCGATTACGCCCTTAGCCTTTTCCTCAGAAGTAAGCTGAGAGATCTTGTAATATGCGCCCCTTGCCTTGAATGCGCCTGTTACCTGGAGATTTTCTGTCTTGAGGTAAAGTTCGCAGTCAGAGGAAAGATTCGTAGCTTTTATCATGTCCGTCGGACGGATGACTTCCTTGAGAACGTAGGAAGCATGATAGATTTTGTCGAGTGTAAGCATTAAAAGGACTCCTTTTATCTTATATATTCCGTACTATATTAAAATACTGCTTTTTACAAAAAAAGTCAAGGGATAGGCGAAAGTTTGAATATTTTCTTAATATACTTGTAATTTGCGGATATTTAAAGTATAATTAGATATATATGCCTTTAACGTTAAAATAATTGTGTCTTATTCACATCCGGCTGCTGCCTGTGCTGCAGGGCTGCGTGAGAAAATGCTCATTTCAGCAGCGAAGCGGTGTGGATACAGCCGAAAAAATAAGAAAAAGACCCGGAGGTAAAAAGATAATGAAAAGACTAACTGCTATTCTGGCAGCGGCGCTCATTGCGCTGTCGGTCAGTCTTCCCGTGCTTGCAGAGCCTGAAGAACAGTCCGGCGAACAGACAAGCACAGTCCAGAGCTCTCAGGAAGAAAGCGAACAAAACAGCGATGCCGGAAGCGAAAGCAAGAGCGAGAGTAAAAGCGAGAGCAAGAGTGAGAGCTTCGCTCCTGCGTCAATTGAGTATACAGGACATCGCATAGAAGGAATAGGCATGTCTATCGATATCCCGACGGATATGTATGTTATCACCCCCGGAATGGATGATGACGATCCGACACTCAAGGCATGCAAGCTTACCAAAAAAGAGGTTGAAGACAGCTTCTCGCAGTCGAACACACAGCTTCGTGCATATGCAAAGGACTTTTCATACGATATTACCGTTCAGGTGATCGAAAATGACCGTACAAAGGCAATAGACAACCTTACTACTCTTGCAGACGCAGAGGTTGAAAACGTAATCAACAGTCTTATTTCCAGCGAATACGCAAGCGGCTGTTCAAAGACGGTGTATAATAATATTCTCTACCTGACGCTTGACAAGAAATACAGCGCAGGAGATTCTGACGTTTACGTTATGCAGGAATACACCATTGTAAAGGGTGCCAATGTAATAATAACCCTGCAGTCCTACAGCGGAGAACTCAGCCGTTCTTTGCAGGCGCTGCTCGAACAGATAATGGGGACAGTCGTATACGAGGGCGTGGGTGTTGCGCCGCTCCCGGCAAATGTAGGAGAAAAGACTGTCACACAGCTTGATACCAGATATCTCTGGCTCGGCGGCTCATGCGTTCTTGCAATCATTGCACTCAGTGCGATAATCATCGTCGCAATACGCTACCGCCACTCTAAGGAAGAAGAGCCTGATGAGCAGGATGACGATACCACTGTTGATGTTGCCTATGTGCCGAAAAAGACAGGCTTGCTCAGGATGACAGCTGAGGATGAAGTCGAGAAGCCGAAAAAGGACGAAAAGGACGATATATATAAGGATACATCGCTCTTTGTTCCGGCAGATGAAAACGTTATCTACAAAAATGAAAAGCTCGACGAGGAAAAGCGCAAGAAGGAAGAGACAAGAACGATTCCGCGTCTTGACGCTACAACTGAGCTTGAAATACCTGAAAATCCCTATACACCCGTCGGAAAAGCAGAGGCTGTTGCACAGCCGGCGCTCAGCGTAACATCCGAGATAGCAAAGCTGTCCGAAATCAGTGCGCAGGCCAAAAAGCAGGCAGAAGAAAAGAAGCAGGCAGAGGAAAAGGCAGCGTCTGAGGGAGAACCCAAGCCAGACGATAACAGCGTTGTATTTGCAGAAAGCGCGCCAAAGGCTAAAACGGATATTGAGCAGATCGGCGAGGCTGTCTTTGCTACGGCAGAAAAGACTGAACAGCCGGCAGAGAATACAAACGAGGGCGAGGAGCTTTCCGAATACGAAAAGCGCTTCGGCAAAAACCGCATTACAGCGGCTGCGGCTACAGCTTCACCGCTTGTTCCGGTTGATGAGGACGAAAAGAGAATTTCCAAATTTGAAAAGCGCTTCGGCAAGCCTACTCCTGCAGCTCCGGAAACTTCGGAGGACGGCGACCGTATAGCAGCAATTGACAGTCTTTTTGCTGAAAGCAAGCCTGAAGCTGTGCAGGAAGCAAAGAACGAAGAAAAGACAGAGCAGGAAAAGCCCGCAGAGGAGCAGCAGCTCAGCCCCACAGAGAGAAGCGCCGCAAGACAGAGCTTTTTCGGCAGACTGTTCAGTACAGGCGGAGAAGAGGATATTTACGAGGACGACGAGCCTGAGCAGGAGAGCAAGCCCGAAGAGGATAAGACCTCCGAGGAAACTCCCCAGGGCAAGGAAAGCACCAACAAGTTCCTCAGCAATATAAAGGAAAAGCTCGAGCAGAGAAGCGAAAAGCCCGAACCGAAAAACGAAAAGCCCGAGACTGAAAAAACAGAAGCTGCTGCAGAACCTGAAAAGAAAGCTGCCGCAGAGCCCGAAAAGGAAGTTGTCGCAGAACCTGAAAAGAAAGCTGCCGCAGAGCCCGAAAAGGAAG
>ONAX01000042.1 GCA_900315875.1 uncultured Eubacteriales bacterium
CACGAAATCGCCATGATGATGACGATTGCACTGCGGTTTATTCCTGTTCTTCTTGAGGAAATCGATAAGATCATGAATGCTCAGAAGGCGAGGGGAGCCGACCTTGAGGGCGGAAACCTGGTAAATCGCGTCAAAGCACTGATTCCTGTGCTTATTCCTCTTTTTGTATCGTCCTTCCGCAGGGCGGGCGATCTTGCAATGGCTATGGAATGCCGCTGCTATAACGGCGGCAGCAACCGAACGAGAATGAAGGTGCTGCATTTCAGCGGGGTTGACCTTGTGGCGCTTATTGTGTCGCTTGTTGTTTTTTCTGCTGTTATAGTCAGCAATATTATGATTAAAAATCCCTTTGTATGAGGCATTTATGAGAAATATACTTATCACAATGATGTATGACGGCAGCCGTTATCATGGCTGGCAGATACAGAATAACGCCCTGACCGTGCAGGAGGTTTTTCAGGCGTCTCTTTTCAGGATACTCGGAGCACCCGTCAACATCAAGGGCTGCAGCAGGACTGATTCCGGCGTGCATGCCAATATGTATTGTATAAGCTTCAGAACTGAACATAAGATCCCCTGTAAAAGACTTCCGCCAGCGCTGAATAACTATCTTCCGCCCGATGTGGCTGTTTTATCAGCACGAGAGGTTCCGGATGATTTTCATGCGAGATATTCATGCAGGGGAAAGGAATATATATATAAAATCTGGAATGCGGAAATACGAAACCCATTCCTTGACGGCTACGCTCTGCATTACTGGTATAATCTTGATACAGATCTTCTGAACAGTGCATGCAGACATTTTTTGGGAACACATGATTTTACATCCTTCTGTACTCTTGATAACAGAGAAAAAGGGGATTTTCACCGAACTATTAAAAATCTGAATGTCACAAGGGACGGCAGCCTTGCCGTTATTACTGTTGAAGCTGACGGTTTCCTGTACAATATGGTCAGGATAATAGTCGGCACTCTGCTTTATGTTGCACAGGGGAAAATAAGCCCGGATAATATTCCGGAAATAATACTTGCCGAAAACAGAGCGGCTGCAGGACCGACCGCACCGCCTGAAGGGCTTTATCTGAACAGGGTATTCTATGATTTTTCCTGACGGAAAGGAAGGATAAAATGAAAAGACGAAAGGGCAGACATCAGGAAACTGCACCTAATGAAGCCAAAAACAGAAAATACACAAGCTATGAGGACGAGCCTTTTGAGGAATATGTGGAAAGCGTTCCTGCTCCGACTAATCTGACAAAAAAGTTTATTAATGTCTTTCTTATTCTTTTTATTGCAGTCGCCGGTGCGCTTGCTTTCTTCTACATAGATGTTCTTACACCTGAAAATATCTCGCACTGGTTCCACTATGAGCTTCTAGGAAAAACTGAAGGCGACGGCTACCCGGTCAGATTTGACGGAATCAGCGTTAATGCTGAAAATTTTTCACTGCTCGGCAATTCTCCCATATACTGCAGTGATACTTCGGTTGTTGTTCTGAATTCAAACGGCGGAACGTACCTCAATACTCAGCATGCATTCGCAAAGCCTATAATGAAAACCAACGGCAATTATTCCATCATATATAATTCGGATGCAACAGGCTACAAGATAATGAACAGGGACTCTGTTTTGTATTCGGGCAGCACACAGCGTAAGATTTTCAATGTTGACGTTAGTTCAGGCGGAACATATGCGGTACTGAATTACGGCGATGATTACCTGTCTTCTTTTACTGTGTTCAAGAATGACAATACAAAAAGATATTCATACTCGTTTGCTGATTATTACGTAAACAGGGTCAGCCTTTCAAATGATAATTTGAGAGCTGCTCTCAGCGGTGTTTCTGCTAACAACGGCGGTATTATATCGGTAATTTATGTACTGGATTTCAATCAGGAAAATTATGTGCAGAAGTATGAGGTAGAGGATTCGTACATTTACGACCTGGTTTATCTTGATAACGGTAATGTATTTGCAGTAGGGGACACGAGTGCGTTTTATATTGATGTAGCAAACGGCACGAAAACAGATCTTTCATACAACGGAAAGACCCTTACGGAATACTGCATGAAGCGCGGATACGGTATTATTCTGTCGCTTTCAGACAACCCCGACGGCAGAAACTGTGATATTATATCATATAACAGTGACTGCAAGATGGATTTTACAATAAATACAGGCGGTCGTATTCTTTCAATAGATTACAGTAAGGGTACGGTTGCATGTCTGCAGCCCTCATCTGTGGTTCTGTACGACAAAAACTCAAAAAAGCTTGATGAAAAGGATGTCGATGCGGATATCAAGAGTATAAGCATCTGTGACGACAGAAAAACTGTTTATATGCTTGGGAAAAGCTCCGTCCAGAAAGCTTTATTTGACTATGATGCAACATCATAAGTTTATTGCATAATCAATTATGTACGATGATATCTTAAGTATGTCCGCCGCCAGTGGATTAAGTAATATTCCGGGTAAGTAAAATGCAGGAGACACGGGCAAGTCAAGAGCAAGTCAAATGCAGGAGAATAATTATTGACATTTTCCTGGATATGGTATATAATAGTACACGCGTCGGTTTTGTGAGATCAGGCGCATGATAAGCCGGTGTGTTGGAATTGGCAGACGAGACAGACTCAAAATCTGTTGTCCGAAAGGGCGTGCGGGTTCAAGCCCCGCCACCGGCATCAAAGCGAAAATCCTGACACGAGAGTGGCAGGATTTTTTCTTATGAATTTTTCCTTTATAATTACACGATGGTCAAAATATTATGTATAATAATATAAATGCTTATTTCAGTAATCCAGAAAAAGAGAATGAACTATGAAACAGATAAATACACATAGCAGAGTTCTGTGGATAACGCAGGGCGCCGTAATTGCGGCCCTTTATGTTGTTCTGACGATTGTTTTTCAGCCAATTTCTTTCGGGCCTGTGCAGGTCAGAATTTCTGAAATTCTGACCATTCTGCCGTTATTTACTTCTGCGGCAGTACCGGGTTTATTTGTGGGATGTATTCTTGCTAATATTCTTGGCGGAGCAATTGTCTGGGACGTTATTTTCGATAGTATTGCAACTCTCATAGGTGCTGTGGCAGCCTACTATCTACGGTTTAACCGCTGGCTTGTTCCGCTTCCGCCGATTGCGGCAAATGCACTTATCGTTCCATTTGTGCTTTGGTACGGCTACGGAATTACTGATATTTCGATATATTTTATGATGCTGTACGTCGCAGCAGGCGAGGTCGTAAGCTGCTATATTCTGGGCGAGATTCTTGCGACAGTTCTGACAAAGTATAAAAAAGTAATATTTGAAAACAACGGTAATTAGAATATAGCCGTAAAGGTTACCGTATTATTTTATATCTTAAAAGGAAAATGGGAGCTATTCAAATCCGACAGCTCCCATTTAAAATATCTTTTTTCGCTTTATATAATTCTGTGCCCCACACTGTTACATCGAAATCATTTGATGAATGACATAGCCCTGCACCTAGTCTTCGTCGAAAAAATATGCTCAACCTCCGGAGGCTTATTGCTATCAGTTGCGGAAGAACTGGCGTTATAAGACAGCGAAACGCTGGCGCAGCCTGAAAAGCTTATAACAGAAAATGCAGCAATTGCAGCAAGCAAAATCACCAAAAACATTTTTGATATCTTTTTCATGACAATTCGTCCCCAAAATCATGACCCAAAAGCGGCTTTTTTTGACTCAGCTACCGCAAGGGCATCGCACCTTTCGTTTTCGGGATGCCCTGCGTGACCATGAACCCAGATAAAACGTACTTTATGTTTCTTTACAAGGGTCAGAAGATCTTCCCAGAGCTCAGGGTTTTTTGCTTTGGTTTTATCAGATTTTATCCAGTTGTTTTTCTGCCATTTTTCAGCCCATCCCTTGTTAATTCCGTTGCAGACATACTGTGAATCAGTAGTCAGATCGACATCGCAGGGCTCCTTGAGAGCCTTCAGTCCCTCTATAACAGCAGTCAGCTCCATCCTGTTGTTTGTTGTTTCCGCTTCTCCGCCGGACAACTCTTTTTCATGCTCACCGAATCTCAGTATAGTGCCCCAGCCGCCGGGACCCGGATTGCCGCTGCACGCGCCGTCGGTAAATATGTAAACCTTTTTCATCAGCTTCACTCCGCATGTTATTATTCATGTATATTATACATAAAATATTGACTGTAATCAATAATCCGTAGATAAAATTTTTGACTTTGTTTCCAAAAATCAAAATTCTATTGACATAATCACGTCATAATAGTAAAATATAAGTTATGGTAGTGTTCGGATTTGGCATTTTATGCTTACTTTTGTACAAGATCGTGGAAAATTTATTATGGAGGTAATTTAGTGAATTCAAGCTACAACAACAGAAAACCTGCGTCTAAGAACGGAAAGCCTTCGGAAACCTCAAGGGTAAGGTATACAAAGGTAAAAAAGACGCAAAACGGCAAGAGCGGAGTCAGCGTTTCCAACAGCAAACTCTTTGACCGCATTACCCCACAGAAGCCGTCAGATCAGTTTCTTGGTACAGGCTCAACAGGTAAGGTTGTCAGGCCCTCGCGCGAGCGTCCGCAGGCATCCTTCGGCAAAACTTATTACAGAGGGAAAAACGAATATCAGCCCAGAAGAAACAATGCTGTAAAGGCAGCAGAACCAACCGTTAAGATCACATTCCTCGGCGGACTTAATGAGATCGGAAAGAATATAACGCTGTTTGAATGTGAAGATGATATGTTTCTTCTTGACTGCGGAATGGCATTCCCGGACGGAGATATGCTTGGTGTTGACCTTGTTATCCCGGATTTTACTTACCTTGAGCGAAATAAGGATAAGCTCAGGGGTATCGTGCTGACCCATGGTCACGAGGATCACATCGGCGCAATTCCGTATCTTCTCAAAAAGATGAATGTTCCGATTTACGGAACAGCTCTTACTTTGGGACTTGTCAGCAGCAAGCTCAAGGAGCACAACCTGCAGAGCAAGGCAAAACTCAATGTCGTTAAGGCGGGGCAGAGGATCCGCCTCGGCAGAATATCAATAGAATTCATTCATGTCAATCATTCAATTCCCGATTCGGTAGGTCTTGCTATCCATACCGCTGCAGGAACTATCGTTCATACCGGCGACTTCAAGATTGACTGTACGCCTACAACCGGCGGAATGATTGACCTTTCCAGATTTGCTGAGCTCGGACGTCAGGGTGTTCTTGCACTTATGGCTGATTCTACTAACGCAGAGCGCCCGGGCTACACAATGACTGAGCAGAAGGTTGGTCATACCTTCGATCTTCTTTTCAAGGAAGCGGAGGACAGCAGAATAATAATAGCTACTTTTGCTTCAAATATCGGGCGAATCCAGCAGATATTGAACTGTGCCCAGAAATACGGCAGAAAGGTTGCATTCACCGGCCGTTCAATGATAAACAATATGACAATAGCATCAGAGCTCGGTTATGTTGACGTACCGGACGGACTTATAATTGATATTGACACCCTGCGTTCCTATACCAAGGATCAGATAGTTCTTGTTACTACCGGAAGCCAGGGAGAAACAATGTCGGCGCTTTCAAGAATGGCGTATTCAGACCACCGTAAGGTAGAGGTCGGTCCTGATGATTATATTATCATTTCTGCTAATCCCATTCCCGGAAACGAAAAAATGGTAAGCAACGTTGTTAACGAGCTTATGAAGCACGGCTGCAAGGTAGCAGGTGAATCGATGTATGAGGTTCACGTTTCGGGACACGCATGCCAGGAAGAGCTTAAGCTTATTCAGGGTCTTACAAAGCCCAAATACTTCATACCCGTTCACGGCGAGCAGAAGCATCTTGTCAAGCATGCGCACCTTGCTATGGAAATGGGGATGCCGCGAGATCATATTTTTATTGGTGATATCGGTAATGTCGTGGAGCTGAGCAAAAGCTCAATGCGCCAGCTTCCGAGTATACCCGCCGGCAAGGTTCTTGTAGACGGTCTGGGTGTAGGCGATGTCGGCAGCATAGTTCTGCGCGACAGAAAGCATCTCGGACAGGATGGTCTTATTGTCGTGGTTGTTACTCTCGACAGCGCAACAGGCGAGGTTGTTGCAGGCCCGGATATCGTTTCAAGAGGCTTTGTATATGTCCGCGAGAGCGAACCTCTTATGGAGGATGCACGTCGGGCTGTTCTGCAGGCGCTTGACGACTGCGACAGACAGGGTATACACGAATGGAGCGTTATCAAGAATGCAATCAAGGATGAGCTTTCAAAGGAGCTTTACGATAAAACTCGCAGAAGTCCTATGATACTTCCCATAATCATGGAAGTATAACGCAGCATTGGAGGTGCGGCACGTGAAAAAAGGAAAACTGAACACCAGCTTCATGACCCCGATTTTTTTCGTGCTGTCATGTGTAATGCTTGCAATGTCAATTGCATCTTTCTGGTGGAATAAATATGTTTTTGCTGTAGAACTGATACTTGCTCTTGCAGCCATTGCCATTGTTATTGTTGGAACGGTAAATCTCAAAGCATATCTGAAAAAAATGTCCCGCGAAGCGCTTTCCTCTCTTGAAGACGCTGACCCGGAAATAATAAACCGTCTGAATGTCGCTGCTGTTATTATTGGCGAGAGTAATGAAATAATTGCTGTAAACCCGATGTTTGAAAAGATAATGGAAAGCGACGACAGTCCGATTGGAATGAATATTGAGGAATTCCTCATAAATCATAATTCGGTAACAATATTCGAGGACGAGGGAACGGATACTATACTCGGTGAGAAGTGGTACATTGCCTTTGGTGTCCGCACAGGAAAAAGCTCTGTTGTATATTTTGTTGACAATAACGAATATAAGACCAATTCCGACGAATATCTCCGCAGCAGACCTGTCGTCATGATCGTAGCCTTTGATAACCGCGAGGAAATTGAGCGTGAAACAGAAGAAGGCGAGGTCAGCCGTGTAACTGTTCTTGTCGAGAGAGTTATCGCAAAATGGGTTAGCACTACGACAGGCTTTTATAAAAAGCTTACCGGCGGGCGGTATCTTGTCGTAACTGAGGAAAGATATATCAAGAAATTCATTGAAGATAAATTCAAGGTTCTTGAAGAGGTACGTAATATCGAAGTAAGCGACAGGCTTAATGCTACTATTTCGATTGGCGTCGGCCGCGGCGGCTCGACTGTAAAGGAATGCGAGCTGTGGGCGAGACAGGCGCTTGATATGGCTCTTGGCCGCGGAGGCGATCAGGCAGCCGTAAAAAGAAACGAAACCTACCAGTTCTTCGGTGGCGTTTCGAAGGGTGTCGAAAAGCGTGACAAGGTCCGTACCCGTGTTATTGCTGCAACTCTTGCAAATCATATCAGCAACAGCAGCAATGTTCTGATCATGGGACACCGTTTTTCTGATCTTGACAGTGTAGGCGCATGTATAGGCATGTGGAGTGCAGTCGTAAAGGGACTGCACCGTAACGCATACATAGTCATAAATCGTCAGCAGTCACTCGCAAAGCCGCTTATTCAAAGCTTTGAAAGAGCAGGCTTTGACAGTATTTTCAAAACCGAAACAGAAGCATTCGATATTATCGATGACCATAGTCTGTTAATCATTGTCGATACACATTCACCTAATTTTGTTGAATCCAAGGAGCTTTACGAAAAATGTGAGCGTGTTGTAGTTATAGATCACCATAGAATGATGGTTAACCATATTGATAATGCACTTGTATTCTATCATGAGCCGTACGCTTCCTCAGCCTGCGAAATGACTGCGGAGCTTATCCAGTATCTTGGAGACTGCCAGCTTTCGAGACTTGAAAGTGAGGCAATGCTTGCCGGAATCATGCTTGATACCAAGAATTTTGTCCTGCGTACAGGCGTTCGCACATTTGAGGCTGCTGCTTTCCTTCGCAGCAACGGAGCAGATACGGTCGAGGTAAAAAGACTGTTTTCCAATTCCATTGATACCTATAAGATCAAGTATAAGCTTGTCAGTGAAGCTGAAATCTTCAATTACTGCGCTATTGCTTATTGTGACGGTGATAATTTACCAGATATCCGTATTGCGTCAGCTCAGGCAGCAGATGAGCTTCTCGGTATCGAAAATGTCAAGGCTTCGTTTGTTTTGTATAAGACGGGAAAAACTATTAATATATCGGCACGTTCTCTCGGTGATCTTAATGTTCAGGTCATTATGGAAGCACTCGGGGGAGGGGGCCACCAGACAATGGCAGCATGTCAGCTTGAAAATACGGGAATGGCAGCTGCTCGTGAAAAGCTAGTATCAATTATCAGCGAGCTTGAAATAAAAAATAAAACAGATACATCGGCGTAACTTAAGGCTCGCATATTGAGCTTAGCAATAAGAAAAGGGTTGCAGCTATACGCTGCTAAGGAAAGGATGAATTATTTATGAAGGTAGTATTACTTCAGGATGTAAAGGGCTCAGGCAAAAAGGGAGAGCTTGTAAATGTATCGGACGGTTATGCAAGGAATTTTCTCCTGCCGCGCAAGCTTGCAAGAGAAGCAGACGCTCAGGCTATGAATGAGCTGAAAAATGCAGAACAGTCCAAGAAGTTCAAAATCGAAACCGAAACTGCTGCTGCAAAGGCAAATGCAGAAAAGCTAAATGACGCTGTTCTCACAATGACAGCCAAGGCAGGCAAGGGCGGCAAGCTCTTCGGATCAGTTACGGCAAAGGAAATTGCAGCAGAGCTTAAGAAAAAGTTCGGAATCGATGTTGATAAAAGAAAAATTGTTCTCGATACCGATATCAAATCCTTCGGAACATATAACTGCGAGGTCAAGCTTTATACCGGAGTCAGCGCAAAGCTCAAGGTTATGGTAACCGAGGAAGCCGAATAATTCTATATTCAGAAAATGATTTGAGGCTGTCGTCTCAAATCTTTTTCTGTTTATTTCTGAGGGTGAAAACATGAGTGAAATTGAAACTATCATGAATACTGACGGTCTGAGCCTGCCATACAGTGCTGAAGCGGAGCAGTCTGTGCTCGGCTCAATACTGCTTGACAGCGAGGTTCTTTCAACGGTAATGGAGATAATCCCCAGTGCAGAATATTTTCATCTTTCGAATCATAAGGCCATCTATCAGGCTATGATAGACCTTTTTACTGTCAGCAGACCGGTTGATTTTGTTACAGTATTGGAGCAGCTCAGAAATACAAAAGGCTTTGAGGAGGGTTCAATAAAAACCTACCTCGTTCAGCTTGCCGATATTGTGCCATCTATTTCAAGAGTGGGCGAGTACTGTAACATCGTCAAGGAAAAATATCTTGTCCGCCGACTGATACTTGCTTCAAGAGAGATAATTGATGATTCAACTCATCCGATAGATAATGTATCAAAGCTTATCGATTCAGCCGAGCAGCGTATTTTCGATATCAGGGACAACCGGAATATCAAAGGTCTGGAAAGGATAAACACTGTCATTTTCCAGACATTCGACAGACTTGATATGCTTAATTCAGTTGATAATGATGATTATAAGGCCCTGCCGACAGGTATTTCTGGTCTTGATAAAACGATAAGCGGACTTAACCGCTCTGACCTTATCCTTCTTGCTGCCCGTCCCGGTATGGGTAAAACAAGCTTTGCACTGAATATTGCGCGTCATGTTGCCGTAAAGGCAAAAAAAAGGATAGCGTTTTTCTCTCTCGAAATGAACAAAGAGCAGCTTGCTTCAAGACTGCTGTCAACTGAGGGACTTATCGAGGGTACAAAGCTTCGTACGGGAAAGCTTGATAATGACGAATGGACTCGTCTGATCGAGGCCGGCGATATTCTCAGTAAAACAGAAATGTATTTTGACGATACCCCGGGTATCACAGTTCCCGAGATGAAAGCCAAGATCAGACGTCTGAAAAACGTTGACCTTGTAATAATAGATTACCTGCAGCTTATGTCCTCATCCAGAAGGATAGATAACCGTGTGCAGGAAATATCTGAAATAACAAGAAGCCTTAAAATAATGGCAAAGGAATTCAATATTCCGGTAATAACACTGTCTCAGCTTTCCCGTGCAAGTGAGCAGAGAACAGAGCATGAACCTCAGCTTTCTGACCTTCGTGATTCAGGTTCAATTGAGCAGGATGCTGATATTGTACTGTTTCTGTACCGCGAAGGCTATTACCAGAGCACCAAAAGCGGAAAGAATATCGATCCTGACAGCGTGGATATGAACAGCGGACAGTGTATTGTAGCAAAGAACCGTCATGGTGAAACACGTTCAATTCCTCTGCATTGGCAGGGTGAATTCATGAGATTTACATCACAGGAGTTAAGCCGTGGAGAATAAAGCGCTTGCAGCTATCAGAAAATATAATATGCTGAGCATTGGTGATTCTGTTGTTGTGGGATTGTCTGGAGGTGCGGATTCATGCGCGCTACTGCATTTTCTGACTACCCTGCGTGAGGATATGAAGCTGCAGCTTTATGCATGCCACGTTAACCATATGCTCAGAGATGGTGAAGCAGACAGGGATGAAAATTTTTCCCGTGAACTTTGCGAAAAATATGATGTTCCTTTTTTCTGTTTGCATATAGATGTAAAAAGCCTTGCTTTACAGCATCACGAGAGCACTGAAACAGCAGGCAGAAATGTACGATATTCATTTTTCAATGAAACTGCAGAGCGCTTTGGTGCAAAGATAGCTACTGCACATACTGCCTCTGATCAAGCTGAAACAGTACTACTGAATATGACAAGGGGCTGTGGCATAAAGGGACTTTGCGGAATTCCGCCAGTCAGAGGCAGGATCATCAGACCGCTTATCGAAGCAACAAGGAAAGATGTTGAACTTTACTGTAAAGAAAATAAGCTTACTTTTGTTACTGACAGTACAAATCTTGAAAATGTCTACACCAGGAACCGGATAAGGCACGATGTAATCCCTGCACTGCAGCTTATTAACCCTTCTTTTGAGGACACCGTCCTGCGCATGAGTGAAACTATGAAAAGCACACAGTTACTGCTGCATGAGCTTGCACTAAAGGCGACTGACGAAGCCGCTGTAACCGGCGGTTATGATGCCGCGAAGCTTAGGACTTTACACGATGCCGTTTTTTCAGAGCTTGTTTTTATCCTCTGCTGCGATCTGAATATCACACCAGAAGCCCGGCATATTGAGCTTATCAGAGGAATACTCGTCAGCGGCGGCGCTGTGCAGCTCAGGGAAAACATCTATGCTGTATGCAAGCAGGGTATTTTTCGTATAATCAGAAAGACTGATACGACAGATTTTTCTGTTCCATTTTCTGAAAATATCAGTGTTTATGCAGGAGACAGACTGTTGTCTGTTCGTAAAACAGAAACAATCAGTGATATTCCGAAGTGTTGCCTGATCAATGCAGATGCTGTTCCAGATTCTGCCGTATTCAGATACAGAAAAAGCGGCGATAAATTCTGTCTTCCTAAAAGAAATGTGACTAAGTTGCTGAAAAAACTTTTCAATGAGCTTAAAATACCTGAAGAGAGAAGAAACAGCCTGATCGTTCTTGCAGACGGTGATAATATTTTATGGATTGAGGGCATCGGAGCAGCTCAAAGCTGCCTTTTTACAGAAAATACCGACATTATTTTATTTTTAACTGTTGATTAGTCGATTAAAATCTGTTATTATAGATAGATGGAATGTCAGGATTGAAAGGATAAGAAAAATGAATCCGGAAATTAAAACCATCCTCTACAGTGAAGAGGATCTTTCAAAAGCAGTCTCTGAGCTTGGAAATAAGCTTACATCCGATTACGAAGGTCGCGAGCTTGTTCTTGTAGCTGTACTTAAAGGAAGTGTATTATTCTTCGCTGATCTTATGCGCTGCATAGATCTTCCTTGTACCATTGACTTTATGGCGGCTTCAAGCTACGGCAGTTCTACCGTTTCGAGCGGTAAGCTTAATATCAAGAAAGATATCAGCTGTGATATCAAGGGTAAGGATGTTCTGATTGTTGAAGATATCCTTGATACTGGCACAACTCTGTCATATCTAAAGGATTATCTTGCACAAAGAGAGCCGGCGTCAGTTAAGCTGTGTACTCTTTTTGACAAACCGGCACGTCGAAAGAAACCTATTACCGCAGATTACAGCTGTTTTACAATAGATGATCAGTTCATAGTTGGCTACGGCCTTGACTATGACGAAAAATTCAGAAATCTTCCGTATGTTGGGATACTTGATCCCGGATATTGCAAATAATAAAGCAAAGGAGTGGGGCAATTGGATAACAAGAAGACAATCAGAAACTTGTTAATCTATATCGGTATACCGATAGTTTTAATTATTATTATTTCGATGTTTTTTATGATGCAGCCCAAGGAGGAGCACAAGACATCCGAAATAATCTATCTTTTCAAGGATAATCTCGTTCAGGAATATACCCTTGATTTCGGCAGCGGTAAACTCGATATCGTTAAAACCAATAACGAAAAGATGAGCACAAGCGTTGCAAGCATTGGTCTTTTCCTGGAGGCTATTGATCCGTATGTCAACGCATATAACGAAAAGAATCCTGAAAAACCCATGGTATTCACATGGAAACAGGCAACGGATAATACCTTCCTGCTGAGCATTCTGCCGAATATCATACTCATAATAATATTCGTCGTGATCTGGATATTCGTTATGAGGAAGCTGTCCAACGGCTTCGGTGATATGGGTCGTACCATGACCTTCGGAAAGGCAAAGGTTAAGAATATCGCAGACGAAAAGCGAAAGACAACATTTGCTGATGTTGCCGGTGCTGACGAAGAAAAGGAAGAGCTTCGCGAAATAGTTGAATTTCTCAAGGATCCCGGTAAATATAACGAAATCGGTGCAAGAATACCCAAGGGCGTTCTGCTCGTAGGCCCTCCCGGTACCGGTAAGACGCTTCTTGCAAGAGCTGTGGCCGGTGAAGCAGGGGTTCAGTTCTTCTCAATTTCCGGTTCTGATTTCGTAGAAATGTACGTCGGTGTCGGTGCTTCAAGAGTAAGAGACCTTTTTGATCAGGCCAAGAAGAATTCTCCCTGTATCATATTCATTGATGAAATCGATGCAGTCGGCAGACAGAGAGGCGCAGGTCTCGGCGGCGGTCACGATGAAAGAGAGCAGACTCTTAACCAACTGCTTGTAGAAATGGACGGCTTCGGTGCAAATGAAGGCGTAATAATGATTGCAGCTACCAACAGACCTGATATTCTCGATCCTGCACTTATGCGTCCGGGTCGTTTTGACAGACAGGTTATCGTTGGCAGACCTGACATTAAGGGCAGAGAAGAGATCCTTAAGGTTCATTCCAAGGGCAAGCCGCTCGCTCCTGATGTTGATCTTAAAACAATTGCAAAATCCACCGCAGGCTTTACAGGTGCAGATCTTGAAAACCTTCTTAATGAAGCGGCTCTTCTTGCTGCACGTAAGGATCTCAAGGCTATCACTATGCAGGAGGTAGAGGAGGCTACAATCAAGGTTGTAGTCGGAACCGAAAAGAAATCCCGTGTAATGTCCGACAAAGAAAAGAAGCTTACTGCATATCACGAGGCCGGACATGCTATTGCAACGTATTATTGTCCTACTCAGGATCCGGTTCATCAGATTTCCATCATTCCCCGCGGAATGGCAGGCGGCTTTACAATGTCTTTGCCGTCTGAGGACAGATCCTATCGTTCACGCAAGGAAATGCTCGAAGAAATCGTTGTACTTCTCGGTGGACGTGTTGCAGAGGCACTTATTCTTGATGATATCTCAACCGGTGCTTCGAATGATATAGAAAGAGCCACAAACCTTGTATTCTCAATGATTACAAAGTATGGTATGAGCGAAAAGCTCGGTCCGATCACCTTTGGTTCAAGCGACGGTGAGATTTTCCTCGGCAAGGAATTTGGTCACAATAAGACCTATTCTGAGGAAACTGCTGCTAAGATTGACGCTGAAGTCAAGGAATATATCACAAACGGATATAAGCAGACGGAAGCAATACTCAGCAGTCATATGCCTGAGCTGCACAGGGTTGCTCAGTTCCTTTTCGAGCACGAGAAAATGTCCGGCGAGCAGTTTATCTGCGCTGTAGAGGACAGACCTATACCGGTAGAGGAAGCTGAAGAAGAGCTTGAGTCAATTGATGAAGCTGACAGGATCACAGAAACTGAAGATACAGCCGAAGATGTCGTAACAGACGAGGCTGAAAGCAGCGAAGAATAATGCATAAATAATCCAAGGGGACTATTCTCCTTGGATTATCTTAATAAAACGGGAGGAACTATGGCATTCAAAAAAATAACCGTTAGGGGCGCAAGAGAGCATAATCTGAAAAACATAAATGTATCTATACCGCGTGACGAGCTTGTTGTAATAACAGGTCTTTCCGGTTCAGGAAAATCTTCTCTTGCTTTTGACACCCTTTATGCCGAGGGTCAGAGAAGATATGTTGAATCATTGTCATCATATGCCAGAATGTTCCTCGGACAGATGGATAAACCGGATGTTGACGGTATTGACGGTCTTTCACCGGCAATTTCCATTGACCAGAAAACAACATCTAAAAATCCACGTTCCACAGTCGGAACGGTAACGGAAATATATGACTACCTCAGACTTATGTATGCGCGCATAGGTATTCCGCATTGTCCTGTCTGCGGCAGAGAAATAAAGCAGCAGACGGTAGATCAGATTGTAGACAAGGTACTCGAGCTTGATGAAGGAACAAAAATTCAGGTTATGGCTCCTGTTATCCGTGCTAAAAAGGGTCAGCATAAAAAAGAGCTTGAGTCAGCTTCAAAAAGCGGATTTGTACGAGCAAGGGTAGACGGAATAGTATATGATCTTTCCGAAAATATAGAGCTAGAAAAAAACAAAAAGCATAATATTGATATTATAGTCGACAGACTGGTTATTAAGGACGGAATTCGTTCCAGACTTTCTGATTCCATCGAAACTGCCGCAAGACTTGCAGGAGGACTAACCATAGTAGCTGTAAACGGAGGCGAGGATATTCTTTTCTCGCAGAATTATGCATGCCCTGAGCATGGAGTAAGCATAGATGAGCTTAGTCCCAGAATGTTTTCATTCAATAACCCATACGGAGCCTGCAAAAAATGTACAGGTCTCGGCGTTTTTATGAAGATTGATGTAGCCCGCATCATTCCTGATATGTCACGCTCTATTCGTCAGGGAGGTATTAAAGGCAGCGGCTGGGCAATGGAAGGCAACAGTATCGCATCAATGTATTTTGAAGCACTTGCGGAAAAATACAACTTTTCTCTTAACGCACCGCTTGGCACTCTTAGCCCTGAGGCATTGGATGTACTGCTTTATGGTACAAAGGGTGAAAGAATAACTGTTCATCGCAAGAGCACCTATGGCAGCGGAACCTACAGTACAGAATTCGAAGGAATAATCAATAACCTTGAAAGGCGTTTTCGCGAAACACAAAGCTCATGGATAAAGGCTGAAATTGAAAGCTATATGTCAGCAGTTCCCTGTGATGCCTGCAAGGGAAGAAGACTGTCCCCGGAAAGTCTTGCGGTAACGGTAGGCGGAATGAATATTTCAGAATTCTGCGATATGTCCGTTGAAAATGCGTTGAGTTTTGTCAAGGAATCATCTCTCAGCAATCGTGAAAAAATGATTGCTAAGTCTATTACAAAGGAAATAGACAGCCGACTAAGCTTCCTCAGCAGTGTCGGACTATCATACCTTACACTTTCCCGTTCTGCCGGAACACTTTCCGGCGGCGAAAGTCAGCGAATTCGACTTGCTACTCAGATTGGTTCGAGCCTTTCGGGAGTTCTGTATATACTGGATGAGCCGAGCATCGGTCTGCATCAGAGGGATAACGACAAACTGATATCCACTCTTAAAAACCTCAGGGATCTTGGTAATACGGTTATCGTTGTTGAACATGACGAGGATACAATGATTGCCGCCGATCATATCATAGATATAGGTCCGGGAGCCGGAATCCACGGAGGAGAGCTTGTATGCGCAGGAAATATTGATGAAATCAAGGCATGTGAGCGCTCTGTAACGGGACAGTATCTCAGCCGGAAAAAGTATATTCCCGTACCTGAAAAAAGACGTGAAGGATCCGGAAAGATTCTTAAGGTTTTCGGAGCATACCAGAATAATCTGAAAAATATCGATGTGGAATTCCCTTTGGGAAAATTCATCTGTGTAACAGGTGTTTCCGGCTCAGGTAAATCTTCACTTGTCAACGAAATTCTCTATAAACAGCTTGCATCTGACCTCAATAATGCAAGACCAGTACCTGTTCGGTGCAAAAAAATCACAGGTGTGGAGGAGCTTGATAAGGTAATAGATATAAACCAGTCGCCTATAGGACGTACTCCGCGTTCCAATCCTGCGACATATACCGGTGTATTTACTGATATCAGGGAGCTTTTTGCTCAGACTAACGAAGCAAAAATGCGCGGCTACGGCTCCGGCAGATTTTCATTCAACGTCAAGGGTGGAAGATGTGAAGCTTGTCAGGGCGACGGAATACTCAAGATAGAGATGCATTTTCTCCCGGATGTATATGTTCCATGCGAGGTTTGCGGCGGAAAACGATATAGCCGAGAAACACTTGAGGTAAAATACAAGGGCAAGTCGATTTACGACGTTCTGGAAATGACTGTTGAAGAAGGCTGCGAATTCTTTGCCAATCAGCCGCGTATATTCAATAAACTAAAAACCCTGCGCGATGTCGGTCTTGGCTATATCAAAATCGGTCAGCCGTCGACAACTCTTTCCGGCGGCGAAGCACAGCGAATCAAGCTCGCGACCGAGCTTTCAAAGCGATCCACCGGTAAAACGGTCTATATTCTTGACGAGCCGACAACCGGTCTGCATATAGCTGATGTTCATCGCCTTGTCGATGTTCTGCAGAAATTTGTTGACAGCGGAAATACAGTAATAGTAATTGAGCATAACCTTGATCTGATAAAAACCGCCGATCATATCATAGACCTTGGTCCGGAGGGCGGCGGCAGCGGCGGAACAGTCATTGCATGCGGTACACCTGAAGAGCTTGCTCAAAATGAATGCTCCTATACAGGACAGTATCTGAAAAAGTATTTAAAAAATTAAGAAATGGGGGTGACGTTATGTTCGGATATCTTCTTCCTGACAAATCCGAGCTTAAGTTCCGCGAATATGATCTTTATGAAAGCGTATACTGCGGTCTTTGTCGTCACCTTGAAAAGGATTACGGGCTGATTGCACGAATAACACTCAGTTATGATGCCGTTGTTTTTGTAATGCTTGCACTTTCGTTGGATAACTCAAAGTGTAAAGTAACCAAGGCACCCTGTAGGTTTAATCCAACAAAGAAATGCCTTTACTGCGATGCGGAAAGTAAAGCTTTTAAACTTGCATCCGCTCTTTCTGTGATGATGACCTACTATAAGCTTATTGACGCTGTTCAGGATGGTAAGCTTCTGCAGAAAACAGGAGGCACAATCGGAAAAGTTGTACTTTCCGGCTGCTACAAAAAAGCAGTTAAAGCCTATCCTGAGATTGACTCACTAACGAAAGAAATGATGCAGCTGCAGAAAAGCTCTGAGGATCAGGATGCAGGCATTGATAATGCCGCAGAACCAAGCGCAAAGGTTGTTTCAAAGGTGTGCCGGATGCTTTCTGATGATGAATTCGAACAGCATATTCTTGAGGTTTTCGGGTACTATGTGGGTCGTTGGATCTATCTTATGGATGCTGCCGATGATCTCGAAAGTGATATAAAGC